>JAYFRN010000024.1 GCA_034925865.1 Oscillospiraceae bacterium
GCTGTATTTATACATCTCGTCGCCCCCAAGTGCAAGCTTTTTAACATGTTTCGGCCATTTTCCTTGCACTTATTATACCATAATTCTTGCGATTTGTCTTGCCTTGCTGTATATTTTCTTTTGTTCAGCGGGCATTAAGTAGCAATTGCTCTGCATAAACTGTGAAAACCGGCGTCCGTTTGGGCGCCGGTTTTCTGCATGCTATGAATTCTTTATTTATTCTCTATATGGCTCAATGTAAGCTCGACTATGCTTTCTATATCAACAATATCAACACCGAAAATCGTCGTTTTAAGCTTTCCGCCTATCGGCTTTGTCCATACATCCGGAATCGCGTCGCATCCCTTAAGCATACCTAATATCGACCCTGCAGTGGCGCCGTTGCAGTCAGTGTCAAAGCCTTGCTGAACTGCCAAACACACTGTTTTACCGTAATCGCCTCCGCCGTATAAAAGCGATGAAACCACGATTTCTGCATTTGATATCGTATGACACCAGTCATGCATTTTATAATTGTCATATCGATTTGCAATATCCGTAAATCTTTCGTCGACGCTCATGCCGTTTTCATATGCGCACAATATCTCATTTAATCGAGCGTATAACCTGGATGTCGATGGAATCTGAGACAAACCACACCGTATAACATCCTTAATGTCATCATATACAGCCGCGCCGGCAATTGAAGCCGCCACGAACATCTCGCCATAAATACCGTTTTTAACATGAGATATACTGGCGTCGCGCCAAGCCATATCAGAGGCGTTCTGCGGATCTCCCGGATTAATATAACCGAAATAATCTCCTCTTATCTGCGCTCCTATCCATTCGCGGCATGGATTCTTATAAGATGCGGAATCAGGCGGCATATAGCCGTTTATAAAATTTCGGAAAGCAATGCGTTCCGCCGTACAATATGAATTTCTTGATTGACGTTCGATCCAAAATGCCGCCACATCACGCGGTGAAAAGCTACGTCCCTTTGATTTGATTAGCTCCGAGGCAAGAACGGTATAATTTGTATCATCATCGACAGGAGCCACGTTTATATTGTCGTAAAAGCAATTCGGACGGTTTTTAAAGCCATGTCTTTCATATTCTTCTGGTGAAATATCAGTGGATTTTACGTATCTTTGCATAGGATAATTTCCGGATCTCTTCAGCATTGATATGAGTTCGTCTGTTTTAAAGCCCTCAACGCATTTTCCGGCGAGACAGCCGCATATACGTCCAAGCCATGCTCCTTTAATTTTTCTTCGTAAATCCGTTTTATCGGCAACAGAGGGAATTTGAGATAAGTCTCGGGCACACAGCAAACGAATTTTTTCGAGAGAAGACGGTTCATTGTATAAAAATTCGTCTGAAACGGGAGCCTGTTGTGTTAAGGAAAAAATGATATTTGATAATGCGGCCTTTTCTTTGGACGGATTCATGGCGGATACAGCTTTCATGAGATCAGCGTATTTCAATATGTCTCTGCCCTCTTCAAGACACTGAGTGTATTCTATATCGAGAAGCTCCTGATACGATTCCCACTCGGAAAGCGAACTGAAATCCGGTATAAAATCACGTTCAGTACAATGCTCCTCGCGGTTTTTACCATATATTATAGTATCAATAGTTATATTGAAACGTTTTGCTATGGCTTTCATTTTTTCAATATCGGGCAGAGAAGCGCCTGATTCCCATTTCTGCACAGCCTGGCGAGAAACGCCGAAGGTTTCGGCGAATTGATCCTGCGTCATGTTAGCTGATTTTCTAAGCGATGAAAATATAGATTCGGATGTCATATATCCTCCAGCATTAATTTATTAACATTGTATTTTAATTACCAATTAAATAGAGATAAGGCCCTGGTGTATTGGCTCTCCTTTTTTATAAAACATGGTTATATAAATACCATTTTAATAATAGTATGATCATTATAGCCTTGACAATATCATAAATCAACCAACCAGAGGATGCTGATACGCAACCGCAGGTTGCATATACCGGAGGATGGGAATCATTTAGCTTTATTTAACGATATTACAAAAATACCTGAGGTTAATCCGACAGATATCAAACTGCTTGAAGAATCGGTCGCCTCATAAAGATAAACGGTTACACCAAACAGTTTTTGGTCGGTGAGCTTCTGTTCGCTTGTAAAGCCCTTGGATTTGATTTTTTCAACGTAGGCTTTGGCGTCATCAAGGCTTACACCTGTGTATGTGGCGGTAAATTCTGCACTCGAAGTATTAGCGGCGGTAAGAGTGCCGAAATCGGGTTTCGGAAGCAACTTTGTGAGGTTGTTGGACGGCCATGCGCCACCGATTTGGCTGATCGAGCCATCGCCATTTTTTTCAGTCCATGATCCATCGGCATTCTGTGTGGCTTCATCACCGTTTTCGCTTATGAAAACGGTGGATCCATTGCTGTTGAATATAACATTGACCCCTTCTTTTTTGCCTTCATCAATGATTTTTTGCTTATCATTGTCAGAAAGAGAAGAAAGCTTTGTTGCTATGCTGCCTGCGAATACCGATTTGAAATCAACCTCGCCATTTGCGGTATCAAATATTGATACGCATTGTGATACAGAGCCGGTGCTTTGCGCGGCAGTGCTTTTTTTGCCGAAAATACCGCCAATATCTCCGATCTTGTCAAGAATTCCACAGGATACCATGGAAAGAGAAACAGCCGCAGCAAAAAACAAACAAATGATTTTTTTCATGAGTATATCCCCTTAACAGAATAGTATGAATTCTAAGATCGGCGCATGCATCAAGCCCTGATAAGTTTATTTTACCATAAACAAGAAGAAAAATCAGCATAATATAAAAAATATTTATGTATTTGCAGACAATTTTAATATTTAATGTGAAGTTTTTTGAAAAGGCGAAAAGAGCTGCTTTCTGGGCTTTCTTACTTCATATAACGAGAAACGAATTATTTCCGCTATTTTAATTTACTATATGCATCAGCTATATGTTTCCAGATATATGAATTGGCTCCTTACCGCTCATTCTTTTACAGTAAGATATCGTTAACTCAAAAATATATATTATTCGGTTTATGATAAAAAAGGAAGAAGCTCGGCTGCGGGTTACCTTAAGTTACCAAACGCACGCTTCTTCTCACAATAATTGACAAATATATGAGCAAGTGTTAGAATATTGACAATTCAATCAAATATTTTACAGGGTATAATATGGAATTTCAGCAATTATTGAGCTATGTACGCCGTGCTGTACAGGATTATGATATGATCTCCGACGGTGATCGCATTCTCGTGGGAGTATCGGGTGGCAAGGATTCGCTTGCTCTTGTCAGAGCATTGCGTGCTTTATCGGATTTTTATCCTAAGAAATTCACGATCTGTGCCGCCACGATCGATATGGGATTTGAAAACACCGATTTTGAAGCCGTGAATAAATACTGTGCCGAAATCGGCGTCGAACACAGCATAATTAAAACTGAACTCGGAAAGCTTATTTTTGATGTGAGAAAAGAACATAACCCGTGTGCGTTATGCTCTAATATGAGACGCGGCGCGCTTGTCAACGCATGTAAAGCGTCCGGAGCGAATAAGCTGGCGCTTGGTCATCATATGGACGATATAGTCGACACGTTTTTATTGAATCTTTTATATATAGGTAAAATAGAGACATTCCAGCCGGTGACGTTTCTCGACCGCAGCGGAGTCACAGTAATCCGTCCTCTTATTTATGTACAGGAAAAAAAGCTCAATGGGTATATCAATAAATATTCTGTTCCTGTTATGAAAAGTCCCTGCCCGGCAGATAAAAAAACCTCACGCGAGGATGTAAAACGCGCTTTAAACCTGTTGTCAGAATCCGTTCCCGGAATGTCGTCAGTGAAAGTAAAAATATTCGGAGCGATTAAAAAATCCGGAATTAACGGATATCACGAATAATCTCAATAATATGATATAAATATTGTGTACAATGCTATTGACAGAAAGCAAAAAATCATATATTATATATGAGTACTTTATCAAGATAAAGCGATAAAGCAATGAATCAATGAAGTAATTTAGAAACGGATTATGATATATGTCTGATAATAATATAAACGCAAAAAGCAAGCTTCTTTTACTCCCCGACGGCATGAGAGATATTGTTTATGACGAAGCTTTGCTTTACGACGGAATAACAGGAGGGCTTTCCGCTCTGTATGAAAAAAGCGGATACAAAAGGATTATCACACCGTCAATCGAATATTATGATGCGTTCGGCGCGGCATGCCATATCGCAAGCGAAAGCATGTATAAATTCACCGAAAACAATGGAAATCTCGTTGTGCTGAGAGCCGACAACACGACACCGATAGCGCGTGTTGCCGCCACAAAACTTGCCTCGGCCGCCGAAATCAGTCCGCAGAGGCTGTGCTATTCTCAAAGCATCTTCCGCGCAAACTCTGATTATACCGGCCGACGCAGCGAAATGCTCCAAAGCGGCGTGGAGATAATCGGTGAAAGCGGAATGAAAGCCGACCTTTTATGCATTTCGACCGCGCTTGATGCTCTTGCTTCTCTCGGACTTGATTATAAGCTTGAAATAGGACATGTCGGATTGTATAACGCACTTGTCGAAAATCTTGCTCTTTCCGAAGAAGAAAAAAGAGTAATCAGAAAATATGTCGAAAGAAAAAATTTTGTTTCACTTAATTTTACAGCTGATGAAAAGCTGAAAAGCACGTATGAAATAATTAAGCGGATTCCGCTTTTGTTTGGCACGTCCGAAGTGTTCGAAGAGGCTGCCGCTGTTGCCGGAGATAATATAAAAGCTGTATCAGCGATTGATTATGCGAGAGACATGTACGATATTCTTTGTGCCGCAGGATATGCCGATAATATACTGCTTGATTTCGGAATCGTCCACGAGATAGATTATTACAGCGGAATTGTTTTCCGCGGATATGTCGAGGGCGCCGCGGAAGCGGTATTGCGCGGTGGCAGATATGACGGCTTTATAAAAAATTTCGACCGAGATCTGTGCGCTACCGGCTTTGCTGTAAATGTATGCCTTGTCGCGGATGCCATGAAAAAGCTAGGCAGAACGCCGAAATATGCGCCATGCGATGTGATATTACATTTTGACGCCTCTGGCTTTTTCGAAGCCAAAAAGCTTTTTGAAAAATTGACATCGGAGGGCAGACATCCGGAATATTCAAAATTTGACGATGTAAAATCGACAGCCGAATACGCATTGCTTAACGGAATACCAGATGTTGCCGTCATATCCGGGGGAAAGGTAAGTTATTTATGATAAGAGTCGCGCTTACAAAGGGACGTATAGAGGAACAGGCGGTTGATCTGTTTGAAAAGGCCGGTTATGACGTTTCACAGCTTCGTTCAAAGGGTCGCCGGCTGCTTTTTACACTCGGGGATGAGCATGTTGAGGTGGTTCTGGCGAAGGCGGCAGACGTGCTGACATATTTAGAGCACGGTGCGTGCGATGTGGGCATAGTCGGCGAAGACACGATAATGGAATATAACAAGCCTTTATATGAGTTGATGGATCTCGGCTTCGGAAAATGCCATTTTGCTCTGGCAGGTCTGAAGGGGCATAATTTCTATGAAGGATACGAGCATAAAAAAATAGCAACCAAATATCCCAATGTCGCGAAAGCGTATTTCGCAGAGAAGGGTATGAACGTTGAGATTGTTAAAATCGAAGGAAGTGTCGAACTTGCTCCTATTCTGAAGCTTTCCGACGCTATAGTCGATATAGTTGAAACTGGAAAAACGCTGAGAGAAAACGGACTCGAGGTATATGAAGAAATTGCGCCGGTTTCGGCACGGCTTGCGGTAAACACCGCGAGCATAAAGCTTAAAAAAGCGGAAATTGACTCTCTTGTCTCCCGTGTTTCCGCGGTTGTCGGAGAAAATAAATAAGTTAATTATTTGGAGTGATATTCAATGTTAAAGATATGCGGAAATGAAAATGAGCTTTTTGACAGGCTTGCTCTGCGCACCGCCGAATCTGATTCGGCTGTTTCATCTGTTTCAGAAATAATTGAAAACATAAGGCGCGGCGGAGACACGGCTCTGAGCGAATATTCGTTTAAATTCGACGGAATAAAGAGATCATCGCTGTTTCTTTCCGAAGAAGAAAAGGATGAAGCGCTTAATATGCTTCCGGAAGGATTTTACGGAGTATTGGAGAGGGCGGCTGAAAATATTAAATTTTTTCATGAAAAGCAAAAGCGGGTCGGCTTTTCCGAATTCAGGGACGGAAAGCTCATCGGACAGCGGATTCTTCCGCTCGGTCGTGTGGCGCTGTATGTGCCGGGCGGCACCGCGTCATATCCGTCAACCGTGCTGATGAATGCCATACCGGCTTCGGTCGCCGGAGTCCGCGATATAGTTATTGCGACCCCGCCGAAGGCTGTCGGAATAAACCCGGCTGTAATTGCCGCGGCAAAAATATGCGGAATTAAAGACATCCTCTGCGCTGGCGGAGCTCAGGCAATTGCCGCTCTTGCATACGGAACCGAAAGTGTAAAGCGTGTTGATAAAATTGTGGGTCCGGGAAACCTGTATGTCGCGACGGCAAAACGTCTTGTGTTCGGAACGGTGGATATCGATATGATAGCAGGTCCGAGCGAAGTGCTTGTGATCGCGGACGGTACAGCCGTTCCGGAATATGTCGCCGCCGATCTGTTGAGCCAGGCGGAGCATGATCCTATGGCGGCATCCGTTTTACTTACGGATTCCGAAAAGCTCGTAGAAGAGGTTTGCGCCGCATTGGAAGCACAGCTTGAGAAGCTTTCACGCCGCGATATTGCCGCACGTTCGATAAATTCCTATGGCTCAGCGCTCATATGTAAAAATATAACCGAGGCATGCCGGATATCCGATGCCGTCGCTCCTGAGCATCTGGAAATATGTACTGAAAATCCGTTTTCAGATTATGAAAACATTCATAACGCGGGTTCTGTTTTTCTTGGTCAATATTCACCCGAGCCGTTCGGTGATTACTGTGCCGGACCAAATCATGTGCTGCCGACAAACGGCACGGCGCGTTTTTCATCTCCACTCGGGGTGGACAGCTTCATAAAGCGACAGAGCTTTTTATACGCGTCAAAACAGGCGCTGACCGTTGCGCATGACGACATAGTCCGTTTCGCCGAATACGAGGGGCTCGGAGCTCACGCGAATGCCGTTAAAATCAGATTCGGAGGCTGATATGACACAATATATACCGGAAAATATCCGGAGCATGGAGGAATATAAACCAAATTCCGGAGTGTTCCGCATCAGGCTCGACGCAAACGAATCACCATTCCCGCTTTCTGGCGGGTTGAAAAAGAAAATAGAATCAGCAGTCGGCGGAATAATGTTCAACCGTTATCCGGATCCCGGTTCTGAAGCGTTGATATCGGCTTTTGCCGACAGATTCAATGTGGATAAATCGCTTGTCACCGCGGGCAACGGTTCGGATGAGCTTATTTCACTGGTGTTTCAGAGCTTTACAAAATATGACGATGCCGTATTGACGGCCATGCCGGATTTTTCAATGTATTCATTTTATCCCGAAGTACTGGGGCGCCGTGTGATCAGATACGAAAAAAAATACGACAGGATTGATTATGACGAGCTGTACGGACTGATCAGGCGTGAAAACATAAAGCTGATTATGTTCTCTAATCCCTGTAATCCGACCGGACAGCTTGAAAACGCCGGGGAAATTGCCGCTCTCGCGTCTGAATGCGGCTGTATTGTCGTATGCGATGAAGCATATATGGAATTTTCATCAAAAAACGAATCGCTTCTTGATCGTGTGAGCAAATTTGACAATCTCATAGTGCTTAAGACAATGTCAAAAGCATTCGGCATAGCATCACTCAGGGTCGGATTTGCCGTTACCAACAAGCTGTTTGCCGATACCTTGAAAAAGATAAAAAGCCCGTATAACGTCAATTCGCTTTCACAGGAAATCGCACGCATCATTCTCACCGACGGATACGGAGAGCTAAAAGCGGGATATATGGCTATTTCGAAAGAAAAGTTTTTATTGTCCTCAGAAATTGAAAAGCTCTGTCCCGCGCTTGACGCGAATCAATTGAAAACAGAGACAAACTTTGTTGTTATAGATACTCCTCGGGCGGCGAAAATATTTAACGGGCTTGCGGACGCGGGCATAGCCGTGCGGTATTTCGGAGGCGATTCGCCCAGATTAAGGATAACATGCGGCTCACCGGAAGAGAACAGAGAGCTTCTTTCGGCGCTGCGCAAAATCGGACTGAATAACAATGAAAGGACGGGATCAAAAAAATGATACAATCGTCTCCGGTAAGGCTTGAAAGAAACACGCGTGAAACGCGGATATCCGCCTCTCTCGGGATATCGGATTCCGGAAAAGGTAAATTTGAAGGCACATCCGGTATTGGATTCTTTGATCATATGCTCAATTCCTTCTGTGTTCATGGCGGATTCGAATTTATTGCGACGATAGAAGGAGACACGTTCGTCGATTGTCATCACACGGTGGAGGATACGGGAATAGTGCTTGGATCGCTTTTTGATATGCTTCTGGATGACAGATCCGGTATAGCTCGCTTTGGAAACGCGTTTGTGCCTATGGACGAAGCGCTCGCGTTTTGTGCCGCCGACATATCGGGAAGGCCGTTTCTCGTTTTTGATGACGGCGGTTATATAAAGGCTCATTCTGTCGGCGGTTACGATACGGAGATTTCTGAGGAATTCTTCCGCGCGTTTGCGTTCAACGCAAAGCTGACGCTGCATCTGCGTCTGCAATATGGCTCGAATGCGCATCATTGCATCGAAGCTTTATACAAAGCCGCCGCCCGCGCGATAAAACAAGCGTGTAATTTGGGTGCCGCCGGCATACTGTCAGCTAAGGGTGTTTTATGAAAACCATAGGTGTTATAGATTACGGAATGGGAAATCTCCACAGTGTGATAAACGCCTTGGAATTTATCGGCGTACCGGTATTCGTATCATCTGATAAGAATGAGCTGGAAAAGTCATCCGCATTAATTCTCCCGGGTGTCGGCGCGTTCGGTGACGCTTCAAAGATACTGTCAGATACGGGGCTTGACAGCTTCATCGTATCACAGGCGGAGAAAAAGCCCTTGCTTGGTATATGCCTCGGAATGCAGCTGTTGTTTGAATACAGCCAAGAATTCGGATATCACCGGGGGCTCGGGCTGATAAAAGGCGGCGTCATAAAGCTCGCCGCGAATGAAAAAAGCGTTGATTTCAGAATTCCGCACATGGGCTGGAACAAGCTCGTTATAACGCCAAACTCCGCTGGATGTCCGCTTTTACAAAATGTCGCGGACGGCTCATTTGTATATTTCGTGCATTCTTACAAAGCCTGTGCGGGCAAAGACAACCTTGTCGCCTATACGGAATACGGCGAAATTATATCCGCGGTTGTACAAAACAAAGCTGTATACGGTACTCAGTTTCACCCTGAAAAGAGTGAGGAAGTAGGGCTTGAGATACTGCGGAGCTTTTTCAAATCGGTATAAAATTTACGAAATTACATGTATGGGAAGATATAGAATGATAATATTACCGGCAATCGATATACTCGGCGGAGAATGCGTACGCCTATTAAAAGGAGAATACGGAACTGCGCACCGGGTGGCCATGGATATATTTTCGGCAGCGGATAACTTCGTATCACGCGGGGCTGAATATATTCATATGGTCGATCTGGACGGTGCGAAAAGCGGTAAACCGGAAAACAACGCAGTTATTATTGAAACGGCCCGGCGCAATAATGTGCCTGTGGAGGTGGGAGGCGGCATACGTGATTTTGATTCCGTACGTCTGTACGCCGAATCCGATGTAAATATAAAAAGAATAATTCTCGGCTCCGCCGCTCTCACCAATCCTGAATTTGTAAAACGCGCCGCGGGTATTTACGGAGACAGGATTGCCGTCGGAATCGACGCGAAAGACGGATATGTGAAAATTAACGGCTGGGCAAAGGAATCGACAACAGACTATATAACTCTTGCTCGGCTTATGGAACAGGCCGGAGTCGGCAATATCATATACACCGACATTAACCGTGACGGAACGCTGCTTGGTCCTGATTTGAACGGGCTTAAGGCTCTGTCCGAAGCGGTAAAAATAAAAATCACCGCCAGCGGAGGGATCCGCGACATATCCGATATTCTCGAATTGAAAAAACTCGGACTGTATGGCGCAATATGCGGAAAATCTCTTTACAGCGGTACGCTGTCGCTTGAAGAAGCTATAGCTATGTCAAAATAAGAAAACCCGGTTGCAGCAGCGGATGGCCGAATGAAAGGATAAACAATGCTTACCAAGAGAATTATTCCTTGCCTTGACGTAAAAGACGGCAGAGTAGTTAAGGGCGTCAATTTCGTGAATCTGCGCGACGCCGGAGATCCTGTTGAAACAGCGCGCTATTATAACACTCAGGGTGCAGACGAGCTTGTCTTTCTCGATATAACAGCCTCAAGCGATATGCGCAGAACGATTGTCAATGTGGTGGAGCGCACCGCACGCGAAATTTTTATGCCTCTGACCGTAGGAGGAGGAATCCGGACAGTAGACGATTTCAAGGAAATTCTACGAGCCGGAGCGGACAAGGTCGCAGTTAATTCGGCGGCCGTGCTCGACAAAGCGGTCATATCCCGTGCCGCTGACAAATTCGGAAGTCAATGCGTAGTCGCCGCAATAGACGCAAAGCGTGTCACGCTTCCCGGTGGAGAAACATCATACCGCGTTTTTATAAACGGCGGGCGAATCGAAACGGAGCTTGACGCCATAGAATGGGCTTGCGAGGTCGAAGCTCTCGGCGCAGGAGAAATACTTCTCACTTCCATGGATACAGATGGGACGAAGGACGGATTTGACATACCGCTGACCGCCATTATTTCGGAAAAGGTAAAAATTCCTGTAATAGCTTCCGGCGGCGGCGGTTCTTGCAGCCATTTTTATGACGTTTTTTTAAAGACGCGGGCTTCTGCCGCTCTCGCCGCGACTTTGTTTCACTACAGGGAGCTGACCATAGCCGAGGTTAAAAACTATTTGAATGAAAAGGGGGTTCCTGTAAGAATATGAATAAGAATACGAATGAAAATGAAAATAAAAATAAAAATGAAAATGAAGAATCAATTCCGGACGCATATATTGATAAAGGCGCCGGGCTTTCAAAGCTTTTCATTAAGTCAGAGCTTATACCGGCGATAATCCGCGAGCAAAGCACCGGTGATATTCTGATGCTCGCTTATATGAACGAAGAATCATTGAAAAAGACGCTTGAAACAGGAAAAACATGGTTTTACAGCCGCTCGCGTTCAAAGCTCTGGAACAAGGGCGAAACATCCGGACACTTTCAATATGTGCGTGAAATACGATATGACTGTGACTTCGATACGCTGCTTATCACAGTGAAGCAGATTGGCCCTGCGTGTCACACCGGTGAAAAAAGCTGCTTTTTCAACATACTATACAAATCGGAGGATGAAAATTTATGAAAGATACTCTCACATCGCTTTATTCCGTTGTTGAAAATAGGAAGACAAATCCCGAGGAAGGATCGTATACCTGCTATTTATTCGACAAAGGACTGGACAAAATACTTAAAAAGGTCGGGGAAGAAACGGCAGAAACGATTATTGCCGCAAAAAACGGCAGCAATGAGGAATTGAAAAACGAATTATGTGATCTTATATATCATCTCATGGTGCTTATGGTCGAACGCGGACTTCCGCTGACCGAAGTGCTCGGAGAGCTTGATGAACGAAGCGCGAAAATCGGCAATTTAAAAAAGATGAAAGCCGTTGATAAAAACACCTGAGTAACAATATTTAGTGAAGTAGCGGCAGAAAATTTAAACGAGATGGAATTGATCATTTTTATATCATTCATCCGTGTTTCTGCTTTCTGTACCTTTTATCATCTACACTTCAGCAGTCACTTTTAAATTTATTAAAAATATTCGTGATTACTCTGAAAATTTTCGCGAGAATTACAGCAAAAGAATTTTTGAAATAATTGAAATTACTATTGACAGAACTATGCAATCGTGCTATACTTAAATAAGTATTATAAAACAAAAAAGAGGAACCTTCGTTCTCACCTGTATCGGCGTCATGCCTGATAAGTATACGGGTAAATAATGCTTTTTATCCGATCTGATAATAGCAATTTATTGCAGTATCGGTCATAGGATAGCAAGTGTTTATTGCGGAGGATCTCCTCGCGCAATATTTTTTTATTTTTGGGGGTGTTTTAACATCGGCGCTAGAGATCACGCAATAAACGAACAAATCAAAACCGCTCAGGTTCGTCTTGTCGGACCGGAGGGTGAACAGCTCGGCATCGTTTCCGCAAAAGAGGCATTGAGGCAGGCATATGACAAAGGCTTTGACCTTGTCGAAATTGCTCCCACCGCAAAGCCGCCCGTATGCAAAATAATGGACTATGGAAAATTCTGCTTTGAAAGCGAGAAGAAAGAAAAAGAATCTCGCAAGAAGCAAATAATCGTAGACATAAAAGAAGTCAAGATGACCTGTCGCATCGGTCAGCATGACTTTGATACTAAAATTAACCATGCGAAACGATTCTTGGGCGACGGAGACAAGGTGAAATTTACCGTTGTGTTTTCCGGACGGGAAATGCACCACACGGATATCGGCTTTGATGTATTGAAAAACGTACAAGAGGCGTGTGCGGAATATGGCGCAGTTGAAAAACAGCCTTCGCTGGACGGGCGATATATGACCATGATAGTCGCACCGAAGCAAAAAGTATAATCAGCGTCAGCAAAGAGTTAAATATTTAAGGAGTATGAATCATATGGGCAAGATCAAATCGCATAAGGCAACAGCGAAAAGATTTACCGTAACTAAAAGCGGCAAAGTTAAACTGAGCCATCAGGGAAGACGCCATAAGCTTGGCAAAATGTCAACAAAACGCAAGAGAGCCCTCCGTAAGGCGGGATATATCAGCAGCACGAACGCGGCTACAATCAAAAAAATTATCCCGTACGCATAATATCGAATAACAGGAAGGTAATATAAAATGGCAAGAGTAAAAGGCGCGATGATGACGCGCAAAAGAAGAAATAAAACTTTAAAGCTCGCAAAAGGATATTGGGGCGCTAAGAGTAAACACTTTAAAATGGCCAAACAGGCCATAATGAAGAGCGGCAACTATGCATTTACCGGCAGAAAGCAGAAAAAGAGAGATTTCCGCGCTCTTTGGATCACGAGAATTTCCGCTCAGGCTAAAGTAAACGGAATGAATTATTCTACCCTGATGCATGGATTAAAGCTTGCCGGCATCGACCTCAACAGAAAGATGCTTGCCGAGCTCGCAGTTAACGACAAGGACACCTTCGCTGCTCTCTGCGTTAAATCAAAGGCGGCAAAGGCGTAATAAATTCTATTGCTTTAAAACAAAATATACATTATTAAACGGAGCCGCGAACAATCGCAGTGCTCCGTTTTTTCTTTTATTTTGATTTTACTATATGGGCCATTCGTAATGATTGCGTTGTGTAACAGATAAATATATTATTGACTTGGCAATAAAAATAATAACCGCATCAATAAGGATTACCGTTCTAATAATATAAAAAATATATATGAATTGGCAACAATGCCTTTACAAATAAAAAATATCATTATATAATATAAATTGTAGATGAAGTCAGTATTAAATCCAATATCGACTGTGAGAGAATATGGTAATCGAACGATATTGATTTTCGTGCCATCTTGTATGAAAATAAATGGGCAGCAGTCTAATATTCATACAAGCGACTTTACACTAACTCTAAATTTTAGAGCAGATAATAATACTTTTACAGTTCTTAAATCTTGTAAAAACGGAGGAAAACAATATTATTCAAAATAAGGATGAGAATAATATATGATGATAAATGAACTTAGGAATTATCGGAGGAGCGGACGGACCAACTGCAATTTTTATAACATCAGTATATAGCCGTCGCGTTTTGGCATTTATTGCAGCTGCTGTGGCAGCCATAATGACTATTATATTACTTATATCGATATCAATTAAAAAGCGTAAATAGATACAGATCTCTTCTTTTTTCTGACTTATTATTTACTCGGCAATAATAATGCCCGCATAAAGAAAAAGCTCTGGTAAATGGGATTTTCTTTCTGTTACTTTATATTTAACGAATAAAGCACGCCGGTCAAGCGTGCTTTATTCGTTTTCATACTTTATGCCATGGCTTTCTTAGGTTCCGGAATATCCGTCATATTTTGATTATCATGATTATCCTGAGTATCAAGCCGCTGTCTTGCGACAAGCTCCGCAAACTTACCGTTCTTTCGGATAAGGTCATCATATGTACCGTCTTCGGCAATCCGGCCTTTTTCCAGATAAATGATACGGTCACACTGCTTTATAGTAGAAAGCCGGTGAGCGATTACAATTCTTGTACATTTCAAGTTATTCAGCGACTCTGATACTTTCTTTTGAGTTAAATTATCAAGTGCCGATGTCGCCTCGTCAAACATCAGTATTTTTGGTTTTGGAGCAATCGCACGCGCAATCATCAGCCTCTGCCTTTGTCCGCCTGATATGCCGCCTGAGCCTTCTGAAATTATTGTGTTCATTCCCATAGGCATTCTGCGTATATCATCGGCAATGCCGGATAATTCCGCCGCTTTCCACGCTTCGTCCATTTTAAGCCATGGAGCGGAAATGGTAATGTTTGAATAGATATCGCCTGAAAAGAGCTTTCCGTTTTGCATAACAACGCCAACCATGCGTCGCAGCGATTTAAGATCAATAGAGTTTAGATCTTTACCGTCATAGTATACCGCTCCTTTTTGCGGTGTCTCAAAGCCAAGCATCAGGCGCATCAGCGTGGATTTGCCGCAGCCGGTCGCGCCTACGATTGCGACATACTGACCGGGACGAATCTTGAGTGAAAGATCATTGACAACAAGCGGCATATTTTCGCTGTAGCGGAAAGAAATATTACTCAGTTCAATACCGCCTGAAAGCTTTGTCACCACCTGCTTTCCTTCTGATACCTCAGGAACAGCGTCCATGATCGGCTTTGCCATTTCAATAATCGGCTTGAACTGCGCTGCCGTAAGCGCAATAGATGCGAGCGCGAGGAACGCTCCGGATATCATGCCGTAGGCAGTATTGAAAGCATAATAATCTGCAACCGATACATGGCTTTTAACTGCGGTGTAATACATTACAATGCTTCCTATAAGCGAAATAGCAGTGTTGATAACGCTGTTTATTTTAATGAATGTCGGCGGATTATATGAAAGCTGCGTTCCCTGCGCGTAGAGATTTCCCCATTTTGCAAAAGCTCTTTTTTCCGCACCGGAAAGCTTAATTTTTTGTACACCGGTAATAAGTGCATAACTCATGCCGCTTTCTTTTGCGTTGAGTTCCATCGACTTTTTACTGATTTTCATCTGTACAAATGCAGAAATTATGGAGAATACTACAGATATTAGAATAATTACGAGTGCCGGAACCACCAGAGCCGGAGCATATATAAAAATCTGCGATATATAGATAAGAGAGAATAAGGATGTAAGCCCTGTGGATAAAAATGTAGAGAACAACATATTGCATAATGTGTTTATATACTGTGCACGACGGGAAAGCTCGCCGGAACTGTAATTTTTGAAAAAGCCGGCGGGCAGTGACAGTATTCGTGCCATAACCGCCGCCTGTACCGAAATGTCCATTTTGGTGTTGATTCGCGTCATGAGAAGCGACTTGACTGAATTTATAAGCAAAGTGCTGAATGAAACACAAATCATAAAGGCGGTAATAGCAAAGAACAGTCTCATACTTCCGCTTCCGATTACATCAGAAAATATAAGGTTGTTCAGCTTTGGCGATAACAAACCGATAAGTATTATTGCAAGTGTTGCGAAACCGAACAGAACGAAATCTGAAATCGACAGCGTGTTGACAATATATTTCATCAGTACCGAAACATTTATCTTTTTTAATGGAAATGGTTTATAAAATGCTATTGCTTCGGATTCGAACAAATTCTCGTTTTTATGATTGATTTTAACTCGTTTGCCGCTGCCTGTTTCAAAAAAGCTGTAACCTGATAAGCCCGTCGGTATCAGCGCGACTACGCTTCTGTCAGATTTGAGTATTGCGAGCATCCCGCCTATTGCGTCCTTATACCAGCCATTTTCAAGATTTACCGTACGGCGCATTATGCCGTAAGGACGCATCAGATATTCAAGTTGATCATTCATATCCCGAATCGTATCGGGAATCTCATGTGTCTTGACATTATAATACTTCAAGATTTCGTCAATAGCGTTTTTTGTTATCTTGCAGTTATCACCAAGCGCCGCTGATATTTTTGTTCCCATGACTGCGTCGGCAATTCCGATAAAGGAATCAGAAAAAACACTGTTATCGTTTTCTTTTCTTTGCTTTATCTGTTCATTAAACCATCCCATGTATTATGTCCCCCTCACTCATTCGATACAAGCTGTGTATACATGCCGTTTTTCGCATATAATTCGTCATGTGTACCGCGCTCGATGACTTCGCCATGATCAAGTACAATTATTTCATCACAATCACGGATAGTTGAAAGCCGATGCGCAACCACAATGCATGTGATGCCTCTGTCCTTAATGGATTTTATAACTTCATATTCGGTTTTGGCATCAAGCGCCGATGTAGCCTCGTCTAGTATTATTATTGTAGGATCCTGCGCAAGAACGCGGGCGATTTCCATCCGCTGCCTCTGACCGCCGGAAAAATCCTTGCCCCCCTCGGTGATTTTATAATTATAGCCGCCGTCACGCTGCATGATATCCTCATGGAGCTGAGCATCCCGCGCGGCCATTATCATTTCAAAATCTTCGATAGAGTTATCCCACATTTTGATATTATTTGAAATTGTATCCTCGAAAAGGATGATATCCTGATCGACAACCGCCAGAGAACCGGTGAATACGCTTCTGTCAATTTCAGGTATGGATTTTCCGTCAAATAATATTTCGCCGCTCCACGGCTGATAAAGCCCTGAAATAAGCTTTGACAAAGTGGATTTGCCGCAGCCGGAAGAACCGACAAAAGCTACGCGGCTGCCGGGTTTTAGCACTAAGTTAAAATTTTCTATCAACGGTTTGTCAAACTTGGAATAACCAAAGGTTATATCCTTTATTTCAACCGCTCCGGAAAGCTTGTCATATTCCATGTTATCGTCAATCTCGTCATGACCATAGTTCACATCGGTCGGATATTCCATTACATCCTCGACGCGTTCCATTTCCGTACGCATTTCCTGAAGCTTCTGTCCTGAAGAAATTAGAGTGGTTGCCGGGGAAGTAAAAGACGACAAAAACCCCTGAAATGCCATAATCATACCAACTGTAAACTGACCTTTAATCGTCAGCAACACGCCGATCATAAGAATTGCAGTGTTTGTCAGTGAAGAAACAAGACTCGGAAGCATCCCGAGATATTGATTCAACTTTGCAAATTTGACTTTTTGCGTATTAACACTGGCCTGATATCCTGACCATTTTTCAAAAAAACCGTTTTCCGCGCCGCTGGCTTTTATTGTTTCGATCATTTCTATCCCCGCGACAGTCGCACCGGCAAGCTTTCCGGAATCTCGCATCTGTACACGGGTAAGATTGACACGTTTTTGCGAAATCATGCGAGAGATAAACAAATTCAAAAGAACTGATACCACTCCCACAATTGTCATAACATAGCTGTATCGTATCATTACGACCAGATAAAATACCATCATGAGTGAATTAAGCGCCAACGGAGCAAAAATATTTACCAGATTATTTGCGACAGACGCATTTGTTTCTTTACGCGATTGGATATCGCCTGCCATACGCTGTGAGAAAAACGCCATAGGCATACGCAGAATTTTCCACATAAAACTCGTATTGCCGATCACGGCCAGTTTACCGTTGATCCGAAGCGAATATACGGTCTGTACCCACGAAACTACAATTTGTATGAGAGATAATGCCGATAAGCCTATGATAAATGGTATAAACCAGTCGGGATTCCGTCCTGTCAGAAGACGGTCAAGAAATATACGGGAAAACACAGGTTGAATAATGCCGATTAACGAAGTGACAGCGGTGGTCAGCACCACAAAGATAATAGCCGCGCTTGCGCCCTTCAGGCGGGTCTTTGCATAAGCGAGCATACTTTTTGGTGTACCGCTCGGTTCAAAGCTTTCATCCGGTTCAAATATAAGACAGATTCCGGTAAAGGACTTATCAAAGGCTTCCATTGAAACGCTGTAATTGCCTTTTGCGGGATCATTCAGATAAGCCTTGTCTCCCCTGAAGCCGTCAAGCACCACAAAGTGATTAAAATTCCAATGAATAATGCACGGAAATTTACCTTTGCTTTTTAAATCATCAGGTTCATAACGGTATCCGTTTGCCGTAAGTCCATAATTTCTTGCTGCTTTCAGAATATTTTTTGCGTTAGAGCCATCACGTGATACGCCGCAATCAGCACGAACCTGTTCCAGAGGAATCCATTTACTATAATAAGCGAGTATCATTGCGAGGGATGCCGCACCGCATTCCAATGCTTCCATCTGCATTACTACCGGAACCTTGGCAACACCCTTCGAAATGGGATGTCTGATTTTTGCTTTTTTCTCCATACCGCACCTCAATTCATTATAAATGAGATCGGTGAAACGCTGTCAATTATTATTTCTGCTTTGTAAATTCCGTCGGGAAGCGCGGTTGAAAACGATGCTTCATATACCCATTCGCCGATCTGAAGGTCTCCGATATGTAAGGCGTATGATTCAAAATCGCTGTTTACAGAAACGGGAGAGGAGGGAAGAGCGGTAAATGTATATTCCTGATCATTTATTCTAATAATTTGTCCTTCTGTCAAGGATGTCATATCCGATTCTTTGATATAAACCGTGACGTTTCTATCCTGTGCGATCGCCGCCGCCGTGAGTTTAGTATCGAGACGTCCGTAAATACCCCATATACAAACACCTGCAAGTAAAATAATCACGGCCGCAAGTATCATCCAAACGCTGGGATTTGATACTCTCACATAATCATTTAATTGCTCCGGAGAGGACACCCTATCCATACTTTTTTTTCTGAATATCTGATTTTCCATATTGACCGTCCTAAATGTTTTTTTTAATGGTCAGAATGTTTTGACCGTTTTTATATTCGTAGGATATCTCATCCATGCTCTTTTTTACCATATAAATTCCGAGGCCGCCGATCTCGCGGTCTTCCGCCGAGAGTGAAACATCCGGATCGGCTTTTATAAGCGGATCATATGGTATGCCATTATCTATAAATGTGATCAGAACGGAAAGCGGGTTTTCGATTACTTCAACACGTACAGTCGCGGGACCTATATCGGGATTATAGGCGTATTGAGCAATGTTTCCGAAAAGCTCATCTATAGCTATGTCAATCTGCATTTGAGCTTTTAGAGGGCAATCAAAGGTTTCGAGATTCTCGTCTACAAAAGCTGTAACCTGTGCGATATTATCAACGGTTGCGTCGATAGTAAGTTCTTTCATATGCTTTGCTCCATATCCTGCATTTTTGTATTGTATCTGATGCATAACATAGTAATATCGTCAAACTGCGGAGCATCTCCGACAAATTTATCAACATCTGCTTTTATTATTTTACAGAGAGCCTCCGCGGTCTCGTCTTTGTGAGAATTCAAAGTTTTTAAAAGCCTTTCCTCGCCATATAGTTGATTTTCTGCATTAGTTGCTTCCGTTACACCGTCTGTATATAAAAATATCTGATCATCCTCGTTTAATTGCAGCTCATTTTTATGATATTTTGTTCCTTCCATTCCCGCCAGGACAAAGCTTCCGCGGGTTTTCAGATATTCAAAGCTGCCGTTCTTATGACGAACAAGCGGCGGGTTGTGTCCGGCGTTCGCGTAGCTGACGAGTCCGGTTTTCAAATCAAGAAAACCCATCCATGCTGTAACAAACATTCCAGCATCATTGTTTTCACAGAGCTTTTCATTTGTATGAGTAAAAACTTCGTTTACATCCATGCCTGTTTCGGCAAGGCTTTTGATAAGTGTTTTCGAGGTCATCATAAACATAGCCGCCGGAATCCCTTTTCCCGATACATCCGCAATAAGAAAAGCCAATCGGTCTTTGCCAAGCATATAGAAATCATAAAAATCTCCGCCGACTTCCTTTGCCGTGATCATCTCTGCAAAAATGTCAAAATCCGTTCTGTCCGGATAAGGCGGAAATACATTCGGTAACGCTGAATATTGAATAGCTTTCGCAAACTCCAGTTCCTTGTCGATCCGAGCCGCCGCCTCTGTAATATACCGTTTGAGTGTGACAACCGTTGAGTTGATATCATCCGACAGCGATGAAAATTCTTCATTGGTTCGTACATTTACCGATACATTGAGATTACCGTCGGTGATTTCAGCCAGACTTTTGTTTATTTTTTGAATGTTTTCTATAACAAGTATTTTTATCAGAAAATAAATCATGACAAACACGGCGGCAAAGACAATAATTTCCATGAATACCGTCACATACACCGATATATCGCGGGAGAAGTTAGCTTCGTTCTGCGGTATTGCGGCTATGATATAATAACCTTCGGATACAACATACATACAATAACACGTTTCACCGTGAACCTTCGCGGTAAAACATTCACCCTGTGCCATGGTATCAGTATCAATTAGTATTCCGGTTGATATAAGCTCCTGATCTTCGTATCCTTGTCGATCACTTACAACAATGTTACTTTCATTTGCTATGATGATACAACCCTCTGACCCGACATGTCTGTTTCTGGTGGTGCCAATGACTTGTGTGTCAATATCTGTATGAAAGCTTTCGGCGTCATATCCGACTTGTACGAACCCTCCGCCGTCCAACAATACACCTGCATATTTCCGTGAGATTCTTTTATCGTAAGAAATCGGCCGATAACTCTGTACATATTCGGTCGTGTCTTTTAACAGTACGAGAAAATCATCGGATTGTTCTCCGCTTGCCATATCATAATTGATAAATTTACTGTTTGTGCTTGCGATTATAATACCGCTTTCATTAATAATATTAATCTCGGCAATATTATACTTATTTGCCAGCTCAGTTAAATAATCACTGTTGATATTTTTATTTACTTGTATTTCTTTCGCAACTGTATGTGTGAGAGCCAAAAGGTTTTCATCTGATGCATCCGAAATCTCTGCTTTCACATCTTTTATATTTAAAGCAAGCAATTTCTCTGTGTCGTTTTGGGAGAATTGCGTTTGAAGAACAATAGTAAAGATGCTGGTAACGCAAAAAGCAACGGCAACACACACGAGCAGCCACCGTTGAAAAGTCTGCGAAATTTTCTTCTGTTCATGTGTGATACGGATCTTTTCTTTGCCTATTATTGATACTGCCAGTACCGCAAGCATGACGGCAATACCGTTTAAGGTAATCATCGGCAGGGAACAGAGCTTTACAAAGATAAACGCAGTATGCACATCCGACATATTGGTAATAAAAATCATCAACATATGCAGAATTTCAGTCACTGTGCCGATGGCAAGACCATAGTACCACATCGGTTTTTTGTCGTCAAACATGTATTTACGGAGTGTCGCGCCGATAAACCCGGCCAGGACGGTTGATATCGAACAAGCGAGCCTTGTATAAATCCCCGCGCCCCACAGCACCGCAAACCACCGTTCAACGCCCCCGATGATACCTGCGAGAATTCCCGCGGGCGCGCCGAATATTAGCCCTGCGGAAAGCACAGCCGCATCACGGACATTTACTGTCGCGCCGTTGACGGATACTCCGAATTCGGTTCCGCATACGGCAACTATACCAAACACTGATCCTATGATTAACTGCTTTATCCAGAAATTCAATTTTTTGAAATTTGTCTTTTTTTCCAGGAAATAAATTGTAATTGAAACAATAATCGGTACTATCGCCGTAAATGACAATTTAATAAAAGTTTCCGCCATGTCAATCTCCATTAGCTGCTTTGCGTTTGATCCATAAAGATATGAAAAGGTATGCTTCGCGAAGGGCAGAATAACCTTTTCTTGTATGAAAATTTCTTTCGGGATATTATTTCGAAATTTGCACAAGCTTAAAAACAAATATCATTAAGCTATCCATGTAAATAATCTATTCTATTGTCAGAATATCGCCAAAGCCCGTAATTTCAAAAACTTCCGAAATAGTATCATTTACATTACGAATCACCATTTTACCCTGTTTGTTCATGACTTTTTGAGCGGCAAGCAATACACGTAATCCGGCGGATGAAAGGTATTCCAGGTTTTTAAAATCAAGAATAAGACAGTCCACACCGTCGATGCTTTTTTTGAATTCCGCTTCAAGCTGAGGAGAGGTGGTTGTGTCCAATCTGCCTGTCAGAGCAACAATCATTTCACTTCCGTTTATGTTCTTTTCGATAGTCATTCTTTTTCTCCTGAAATATAGTAGTTATTTCTTTAGTAATAAGGCTGTTTTATTTTCAATCTTGTTCATCATTTAAATTAAAATATGGACAAGACGTATAAACGGAACAAACATTTGTTCCGTTTTCAGAAGGCTGTTATTAAAACGGCAATTAAATAAGTCTTGTTTTACAAGAGAGAAAAGCTCATATACCAGAGTCTTTTCTCTCTTTAAGCGGTAATTATTTAATTGCCGAGTTAATAAATTAATCACTGGCATAAGCTACCATCAATTATAGCGTTGAAATTAATCTTCATCCTGAGCGTTATCTGCATAACTGACTTGACTGAAGTAACCTTTTGCGCAGGAAAACACATAGCTGTATGCTTTTTTTAAAAACCCGGCATTGCGGGATTGCTCGTCATTGATTATTAAATTTGGGCATTTGCCAAAATTTTTACAGCAATGGAAATAATTAAAGCTTTTCGGACATGTGTCAAGTATCGTAATATTCCAAAGTCCACCCGAAACATCCGAAAGCTCATCATCATTAACTGCATTGGCTTCGATAACCGGAGCCGGCTTTTTTGATACGGCCTTTTTCTCTTTATCCATTATGTATCACATTCTCTCTATGTGAAGATTTTACTCGTCACCTTCAGGTACATTAGTCATATATTTCAATTTTGCGAAACAACCTTTGGTGCAGGTAAAGCAATAAGTGTATTGATTTAATTCAGACAATGATTTGCTTTCAACAATAAGCTTTGGACATTGCCCCCAAATATTCGCAAAGCATTTGTCAGCAACAAATGCATTCTCACATGTATCCCAAATGGTTATGTTCCATAAACCTCCGGATACATTTTCCAGTTCACTTTCGTTTATTTCTTTACCTGGGTTATCTGGAGTCTGGCTATTCTTTGTTTCTTTTTTATCTTTCGTTTTTTCAGCTGCCATTTCATATCTCCTTTAAATAATATGTTTACACATCATATACTTCGAAAAATTCAAGCTTTGTAAAGATGCCTTTAGAACAAGTAACAACATATTCATATCCTAAGCTGGGGTAAGACGGATAACGAGGTTTTTTATCCTCGACAATTAATCTCGGACATCTTCCGAATGGAGACATCATGCAAGAAGTGAATTTAAATTCCCATGGGCATTCATCAATAAGTGTTATGCCGAAAAGGCCGCCGGATACATCCTCCAGTTCATTGTCTTTCAATTCCGAACTTGATTTTTGCTGATCTGAGTTTTCTACTTTCTTAGTATCTTTGTTCTGCTGCTCTGAATTTTCCTCTTTCTTTGCCTCTGACATTGTTTTCCCTCCCGTTAATTTGTTTACATTATATGTATTATTGCTTGTGTATATAAAAACACAGACAGCTATATAGCGCAAATATTCCTATAAGTTATAAAAACAATATTTGATTTTTGCCGTTTTGTTTTGCTTTATTAAGTGCCTTATCAGCACCGGCCAAAAGATTTTCCCAATGAGATCCTTTTTCCGGAACATAACCGGCAGCACCGATGCTGACCGTCAGCTTTTTAAATGGAGAATACGAATTTTCAATATTCAATTCTGATATATTGTTTTGAATGCTTTTTGTTATAACAATAACTTCTTCAATATCGGTATTAGGTAAAACCACGATAAATTCATCTCCGCCATAACGCGCAACCATATCATTTGGTCTGTACAACGAATTACCGAGTGCTTTAGAAACAGATGAAAGGCATTTATCGCCGATACCATGACCATAATTATCATTGATTTCTTTAAAATAATCTATATCAATCATGATAAAAGCGATCGGTTTTTGATCCTGAATTGCACTGTACCATTCCCGATTGCATGTATCATTAAAAAAGCGGCGGTTAGGCAAGCCGGTCAATTCATCCAAATAGGACAGCCTCTCCAACTTTTGGTTTAATACTTTTATCTTATCAAGCGCCGCCGCCGCATCGCGCAGTTCTCCTAATTCGGTTACATCACTGAACAACACCGTAACGCCAATGGGTTGAACTTCATTATCAATTTGAACTTTTAGAAACGATGTCGTCATAAACAGAGATTTATTTTGTTCGCCCGTGTAATAAGTACAAATTTTATGATGGCTCATCGAAGCGTCATATACCGCATCGAGTATGAGTTGAATAAAGTCATCGTTTTCCGGGTATACGAAAAAAACCTCGGATATTTTTTTACCCAAAATTTCATCTTTTTTCTTATTAAGAATTATTTCTGCAGCAGGATTGATCGTAGTTATAAACCCGGAATTGTCAATAGTAAGAACACCGTCATGCATATTTTCAATCACATGCTGGAATACAAGCGAACTATTAATTATTCTGTTTATTAGCATAATAATTACCTATTCTACATTTTGTGACATTTTATCCGAACATTATGTAAAGTACTTCTTATTAAGTATATATTACACATTTTGATAACCGCGGACTTGAGACCAACAGCCTAAATCACAACATATTTTGTAATGATTTTCATCCGGGGTGCAATCTGTTATTTGTCTATGAGGGCATAATGTCCATTCACACAAAACCATATTATATTCTCTTGGGCAATTAAAGATCGTAGTCCATCCACCGGCAATCCCCTCAAGATCGTTATCGTCCAATTTTCCGGTTTTGTTTATTTTGGAGTTTTCTTTAAGTTCACATATCACTTCAACCGGAAGCTCAATTTCTTTTTCTTTCAGTAGTTCCGTAAACTTTTCTAAAGATTCGGCGTTATGTAACTTTGCAGCCCATTCCTCGTCCTTACCGGCCTCGTTTATGCGTTGTTTTAATTCCATTGGCAGTTTCATGTTGTCCTCCCCAAATATTCTATTATTATTTATTTTCACAGCTTATGTGGTTAATGTAGAGACCAATAACCCCAATCACAATATTTTGTGCATTGAATTTCATCATAATGTTCATGAGGGCATGATGTCAATTCACACAAATAATAATTATATTTTCTTTGGCAGTTAAAGCTCGTAGTCCATCCGCCGGCAACTCCCTCAAGATTGTTATCGTCCAATTTTCCGGTTTTGTTTATTTTGGAGTTTTCTTTAAGTTCACATATCACTTCAACCGGAAGCTCAATTCCTTTTTCTTTCAGTAGTTCCGTAAACTTTTCTAAAGATTCGGCGTTATGTAACTTTGCAGCCCATTCCCCGTCCTTACCGGCTTCGTTTATGCGTTGTTTTAATTCCATTGGTAATTCTTTCATAATAAAATTCCTTAATATTGTTTGATAATTATAATTTACATCCAGCAAAATCTTCGTGTTATTAATAAAAAATTCTTTATGTTAACTAATGTGCTTAATCGAGATGCTCACGATATGAAATATTTGTGAAACAACCCTTATCGCAGCTAACCATATATTCAGCATAGGCGTTAAAATTACTGCACTTTCCGCCTGTTCGTGTTATAATCAAATGAGGACATGAGCCCCATATCGCGTCACAAATACCCGGAGACCAACGATTTTGAAATGTATCAAAAATGGTAAATCCTCCTGATACATTTTTAAAGGCGTTATCTTCAAGAGAATCCTTTGCGTCATGATCAGATTTACTTTTAAGTTATTCTGTATTTTACTCATATTGCTCTTTCCTTTCTGAAACAACAGCTGTTATTAAGTTGTCAGATCTGGGTCAGAATCAAAATACTCTAATTCATCTTTTAGTGTGCCGATACAGCCCAGCGATTTATGGAAATCAGTCAAATAAATCTGCTCAGCTTTTTTGGGATTCCACCAGCTTACTAATCTGCATTGGTCGCAGACAAGACGGAAGTATAGCTTGCCGTTATTGTTTGTACCGCCGCATGCGCTCTCAAGTTCATCATCCGACAACTGGCATATCATTTTATCGTCAATAGAAATCTCTTTTCCGTCTACCATCAGCTTTTTCATGATATATTTCCTTTCCAATATATTATATCGAATAAGTTTTTCAAAAAATAAGATTATACTTCAATAAAAATGAAAAAAACTTAATATAAAAATTATGTATAAGAGACACCAATTCATGTGTCTTCCAGCTCTCATCAGACAAATGCTGTATTACTTATATTTGGATACAGTCATCAGCTTTTCGATGACATATTCTAATAAAAACTCCTATCTACAAATTACGACTTTATTGTTGATACTATAACATATTTACCGAAATTGTTCAACACTATTTCATACAATGTTAAAAATTATGGCTAAATTATCCGTATTACAATATAATATACGCAAAATATACAAGCCTCTTAAAATTCAATGTATTCGATGTAAACATTATGCGAATAGTTGTCAACCGCACGTAAACTGAATAAAAGAATGTATCTCTTATATCCCACTTATCCGCAAGTAGAAAAAACAAATAAAAAAAATACACCACCCATGAAAAAGGTGATGTATTTATCTTTAAATTATCATCTGCATGCTTTCCGGAAAAACGAATTTTGCGGTCACATATTTATCAGGTTGTTAATATTATTATACGATACATCGAAACAGACGCGTTGAGCGTTTTCTATATCGGGAAATTCGCCGCTGTCTACAAGCTTTGCTACGTAATTGCAGAGAATTCTGCGGAAAAAATCATGGCGCGACAGAGACAGAAAGCTGCGTGAATCTGTGAGCATACCCAAAAACGATCCGAGAGAGGAAATTTCCGAAATTGAAGAAAGCACGTTTTCTATACCGCGGCGGTTGTCACAAAACCACCACGCCGCGCCAAAACGCACATTGGGAAAGCTTCCGCATGCGGAAACCACGGCAGGAATGTGAGCGGAATCCAGCATATATACAATGGTTTTCGGCATATCTCCAACGGCGTTGAACAGATTGATAAGGCTTTGAACTTTGAAATCATCCGCGATACAGTCAGTGCCGATGTCAGGACCGAGATTGTCATACATTTTATGATTGGCGTTGCGCTTTACCGAAACATGTAGTTGAGAAATGATATTTTCTTTTGCATAAAGCCGGTTAAGCCACGCGAGAAGATTTCCGGAAAAGCCGTTTATTTCGTTATATGTACATTTTTTGCCGAAAAGAGCTTTTGTAAAAACAGATTCGGCTAAGTCGTCGGAAAAAACTGTTTCCGGGAAATATTCTATTCCGATATCGGCAAATCTGGCGCCGGCGGTTTTAAAAAACGAAAGCCTTGATGATATAGCTGACTTTAATGAAGCGAGATCGCAAATTTCCATTCCGGTTATATGTTCGAGAGTTTTAATGTATTCGCGGTAAACGGGCGTGTTGATAAAAAACAGTTTGTCCGTGCGAAAGGTCGGAAGAAGCTTTGGCTTCATTCCGGAGTCGGCCAGAAGCTTGTGATATTTCAGAGGATCGCATATGTCGTCGGTGGTGCACAGCGTCTTGACATTTGATATTTGGAGTATTTTACGAGGCGAGAGCAAGCCGGAAGCTATCCTTTCGGCTACTGAGTCCCAGATAAGGCGTGCATTATTTTCATTTATTGCAAGTTCAATTCCGAAATATGAAGAAAGCTCGGCGCTTGACCAGTAATATAACGGATTTCCGGGAGATAAGGAAAGCGCTTTGACAAAATGCGTGAATTTATCATACCAGGAGGCGTCGCCGGTTATATACTTTTCGTCTATGCCGCAGGCGCGCATAAGCCGCCATTTGTAATGATCGGATCTAAGCCAGATTTCACCTATGCTTCCGAAAGTCAGATCCTCATATATTTCTTTCGGATCAAGATGGCAGTGGTAATCAATTACCGGAAGTTGCCTGATTGAATCATAAAGCGAATATGCAGTTTCAGTTTCGAGAAGTATATTGTTTTTCATTATAAACTCCCGCTAAAATGGCTTAACTCCGCCAAAGCCGTAAATTTTTTCACCTTTAAGATATTTCTGCTTAATCGATCGTTGAAGGCTTGTTTTCTCAGGCAGCTCGGAATAATCTTTAAACGGAGCGGGGAAAACAAAGGAAAAGACCTCTCTGCCGGCGCTTTGATATGGAAAACGTGAAAATTCCTTTTGAAAGCCTAGTATATTTGAATCCGGTTTTAATATTGTGCCGAGTGCTGGGTCGAGAAGCCACGAGAAGCATATAAATGACTTCGGATGAAAATCATCATATAATTCATCAAAAATTATACGTGCTGAATCAAATGACTTTTTGCTGTTTACTGAATCGATTTTGGCGCCGCGTGGAATATGAACATTAATATAATCATCCCCGGATTTGATAACAAGCTCCCAGATGGTTTTCGAAAGAGTAATCGGAGTATCTGAGCAGAGACATTTTTCGTCGATTGGATATCCTGTTATTTCTGTGTCTGATTCGTCAAAAGTGGCGGTAAATGAACCGTTTCCGTCATCATACAGCGAAGAACCGAGAACCATTCCGCTTTTATGAATGCGTACATTGTTATAAAACACACATACCGACCCATCAAGCTTGTTCCGATATGCGGAAAAGGATAACCGGGTGCCACGCTTTATTTCAAAGCTCAGTTCTTCGATCCTGATTATTGTAGCATGGCAAAATCTTAATAACCAGCCAAAATGACCTTTCGCACATACAGGACGTCCGTATTGAAGCGCATCAACAAATATTTTATCATTATACTCTCTGAATGAAAGCGATTTGATCTCCTGAGGCATGTTGTGGCGGGTGAGCTCCGCATCTTGAATATCAATAAGCGGCAGAAGAGCGAATAAATACAGAAAATCTATCGTATCGTCCGCGCCGCCTACATCAGGGCCGGAGAATTCGGAAAGGCGTTCAAAAAAATTTGAGGGATCTGAATATGAATCGGTAAGAAGATTTATATATGTAATAAGCTCGCCTCTTTCGCGAATGGCTGCGGCGCTTTTCAATATAAGAGGAATCAGTGATTCGTCGAATAAGCAGTATTTTTTATGCTGAGATAATATATATTCGTTTGTCAGACGAAATGTGTCAAAAAGAGTGCCTTCACATAACTTTTTTTCGTAAATATCGGAAAAGAAAGAAGGAAGGGAATTTACGCCGAGTGACTCGCAGAGCGCTTTCAAAGAAATTTCTGTTTGTTCGGACATATTATGCCATGCCTTTCAGATTTAACGTATTTAAATTTTTATGAACGTCAATAGTATGTAGGGCTGCCAGAATCGGCAGCCCGCAAATTGATTATCTCTTGACTCTTGCGTTTCCGCCCCAAATGCTCCAGATCTGTTCTTCATCAGCAGGCTGAGCATAGTCGGTTAGGAAAGTTGTGGCAAGCGCTCCGCTCGCCCATCCGAATTGTATCTGCTTTTCGGCATTCCAACCTTTGAGTATGGCATAAAGAAGTCCGCCGACAAATCCGTCGCCGCCGCCGATTCGGTCGAGAACGCGGATCTCACGCGGCTCGACGACCTGCCATTCGCCGCCCTGAAGCATTATGGCGCCCCAGAGATGGCTGTTTACGTTTATCACCTGACGAAGGGTTGTCGCATATATGGAGGTATTCGGGAATGCTTCTTTGACTTTGCCAATCATGACTTTAAAGCTGTCAATTTTCGAGGCGAGGTCTTTCCCTCCTGCCTCGGGTCCCTGAATACCAAGGCAAAGCTGAAAGTCTTCTTCATTTCCGACGAGAATATCCGAAATTCCTGCTATTTCGGTGAATATATCATGAAGCTCCTGCTCACGACCCTTCCAGAAGGAAGCGCGGTAATTAAGGTCAAAGGAAATGAGCGTGCCGTATTTTTTTGCGGCTCTGGCGAGTTCAAGACAGAATATGCTGGTTTCATGTGAAAGAGCTCCGATTAGTCCGGAAAGATGAAGTATCTGAACACCCTCTTTTCCGAACAGGCGGTCGAGGTTAAAATCATTAATATTAAGTGTCCTGCCAACTTCGCCGGCGCGGTCATTCTGAACGCGCGGACCTCTGGAGCCGTATCCGCTGTCAGCGATATTGAACTGATGACGGTATCCCCAGGGACCGCCCTGTTCCACATCCTTTCCTTCATAATTCATATTGCGGCTTCTTAAATTGCTCTTGATGAAGGCGGCAATCGGGCTGTCCTTTACAAAAGTTGTAAGCACTTTTACAGGAAGACCGAGGTAACTCGATATGCTAGCTACGTTGGTCTCTGCGCTGGTTGCCTGCATAAAAAACATATTGCTTGTCTGAACGGGCTGTCCGTCCGGAGGGCAAATTCTGACTCCCATACTTGTAGGCACGACGAGAGACCATATGCAGTCTTTTTTCAATTCTTTCATTTTTATAAATTTCCTCCGAATAATATAAATGCCGAGACATTATTTTCTTATTATTATATCATATGCGAAATCGGTTTTCAAGAACTATTACGCAAGCATTTTGTAAATGTTTGTTGATATAAGGTGATTTACATATCAGTTTACAGGAATTTCAAACACATAGGTTATTATTAAGGATTATTCAATTATCGTTTTAATAATTACTGTGTTATTAAAATGGTATTTAAATAAGCTTTGTCTTATAAGAGAGAAAAGCCCATATACTAGAGCCTTTTCTCTCTTATAGCGGTAGTTATTTAAATGCCGAGTTAATAATATGAAATATTTTTATTTTGGATTTACTTAATAGCGAAAATGATGTAATATATAAATAGGTTACACAGCGGTAAATTCTAAACTATTCTAAAATACCTGAACGATTCATCAATAAAAATATTGAATTGAAAGCAGCATTTTTAATGCGAGAAACGGAGCATATGGATTATGAAATCCTACATATCAACGCAAGAAGAAATCGACAGAATGTACAATTGGTTTGAAAGCAATTTCCTGGGTTCGGCAGAACCACCTTTTTCATTTAATTACTCGGGTAAAAGACTAGCATTATCTGATAAAAATGTTAAAAAAGTAATTTCACTGCGAATATTGGATTCCATGCGAACCGAGTATAATGTTTCATATAATACGGATTTCGGTCTTTGTATAAAATGTGTTGCCGTATTGAACAAAAAATATGCCGAATGTGAATGGAAGCTTTATCTGAAGAACGTTTCAGACTGCGATTCGGATATTATTTCCGAGCTTAACGCTATTGATACCGTATTGTTTGCGGAAGATAAGGAAATGCCAGTTTTGTACCACTTTGATGGTGATAACGATGTCAGAACAGGTTACCGTCCGTCAGAGCAGATTTTTTATAAGCGATGCGAAAAAACATATTGTAATTACGGCGGAAGACCTACTAATTTAGAGTTCCCGTATTACAGGTTTCAAAATAATATAAAGGGCTGTTATTTTATACTGAGCTGGCAGGGTCAGTGGGAAACGACCTTCTCGCCTATTCCGACGGATTTTGCCACACAGGGTGTCAGAATCAGAGGAAAACAGCAAAACCTTACCTGCAGGCTACATCCGGATGAAACGATTGTATCGCCTATGGCTGTTTTATATTTCTATGACGGTTGTGACGATTTTAGGACTGTAAATTTATGGCGTCATTGGTTCATCGAGTGCAATATGCCACATCCTGAAGGAAAGCTGATCCCTCCATTTTTTATCAACTATTCCGGAAAGATTTTTTATGAAATGATTTATGCAACGGAACAGAAAATATTTGACTATATTGATAAGTATGCAGACAACGGCATTAACTTTGATTATCTGTGGCTTGACGCAGGCTGGTACGATATGGCTCCTATCGACTGGTGGCACTGCACAGGCACATGGAAGGTAGACAAAAAGCGTTTTCCGAACGGGATCAGAGCGCTTTCAGTTTATGCACGTAAAAGAGTCGGAGCAAAGACAATGTTATGGTTCGAGCCGGAGCGGGCAAACCCGGGCACAGAAATTTATGAAGAGCATCCTGAGTGGTGCCTTAAATGCGCAGAATACGAAGATATTTATAAAAAGGATCCGGGATATATGCGTGCCGGTTCCCGGCTTGTAAATATCGGCATAAAAGAGGCTCAGGATTTTATAGTAAACAGAATAGACTCGCTTATAAAGAGCGAGGGATTAAGTATATACAGAGAAGATTTCAACTTTGAACCGTATAACTGCTGGGCGGAAAACGAAGAACCTGAAAGAACAGGAATACTTGAAAACCATTACTGCACAGGCTTTCTCGAATTTTATGACAGACTGCTGGAGGACAACCCGGGACTGTTTATAGATAATTGCGCCTCCGGCGGAAGGCGCAACGATCTTGAAACGATGCGCCGCAGCATTCCGCTTCATAAGACCGATTATGATTACAGTGATACAACTGTAAAGCACGGATTTCATCATTCGCTTTTTCAATGGTTTCCATTTTTCGGTTCCTTTGATATGCCTGCTGACCAAAAAGATATTTATTATCACAGAAGCTGCCTCCTTCTTTCTTTCAGCGGCTGTGATAATGTATTCAGAGAAGGATTTGATTTCGAACTCTTAAAAAAATGGATGGAAGAATGGAAAGAGAATGCCTACTGCCTCTACGGCGATTATTATCCGGTAACCCCTTACAGCATAGATGATCAGAGCTGGATAGGCTGGCAGTTTGACCTTCCTGTAAACGATGACCTTCAATATTTAAAAGGAGAAGGAGATTATAATAAAAACGGTGAAGGAATGCTTCAGCTGTTCATGAGAAAAGACTCTCCGTATAAAACTGCAAAAATCAAACTTCACGGATTGCAGCCGCGTGGTATATATTCTGTTAAAAACTACAACACCGGTATTATAAGCGAATATACCGGAAATTATCTGATGAATGATGGATTGGAAGTTGAAATGACCAAATCACCCGATTCGGCATTGTATCATTATACTTTGATAAAATAGAGTTGAATAACGAAAAAGGCGGAGACACAAATTGTATCTCCGCTTTTCATTTTTACACAATTTAACCATGATTATATGGTATATGATCGGAACCCAAATATAGAGGGGCATCGTTATTAATAATATTCAATATGTTGTCACCCACAGCTTTAGGCAGCAGACAGGCATTTTCCAGCTGTCCAATTTCAATCCACTCGCTTTTTATCTGCGTAGAGTCAATCTCCGTCGGTTGCACTCTATGTTCATTTTGTAATCTGCAAATAAAAATGTGATATATTTTGTGCGCATAGTCGGGATCGTTTTTACGAAAAGCTTCATTGTCGCAGATTTCCTCGTATAAGGCTGCATATTTATCGGGGAAAACTGAATAACCAGTTTCTTCGAGGCATTCTCTAATAATTGCTTCGCAGAGAGATTCATATACTTTTTGTCCCCCGCCAGGCAATGTAAAATAATTACCATTACGTTCATCGAAGCATTTATTGAGGAGAATTTTGCCTTCGTTAATTATGATTGCTTTCGCTGAGTTTCGAATGCTCATTATTATCCTCCTATTCGTGTTTACCAAATTATTAGAAAATAATTCTTGAAGTTATGATGCAATTAAATTTCTATTCATTATAAAGTACATGCTCACTTATCCAATGAGCTACACCATCATCGTTATTACTGCTACAAATGTAATCAGCTACCTGTTTGGCGGAGGCTATAGCGTTATCAACTGCTACGCCAATACCACAATGTTTAATTATTTCTACATCATTATAATCATCGCCAAAAGCAACTATATGGCTGATATTAATCCTCAGATATTCAGAGATAAATCGGACTGCATTTATTTTTGTTGCATTTCTATGCATAATTTGCTTCCATGATTCGCCGCTGTTTTCATAAAGATGTAATTCTGGATACCTCGTAAGAATACTTCGAATAATTTCAACATTTAGACACTCGGTAGATATCTTAACAATTTCGCCCTCAGGTATTGTGGAAAAATTATGATAAACCGGATTCCATCCTTCCTCCCAAGGAGGCCCATTATAATTTGTATAGAGACAATGTCCGACCTCCGCAGTCATCAACATAATTTGTTTTTCCTCATAGAAATTATGTAAAAGCGAACTTATTATGTTCGGCGATATTACTTTATTGTAAAGTAATACACCTTCTTGTGAAATAGTTGCACCGTTGTTGGAAATTATAAAATTGGGCGCCACCGCTGAAATAAACCGTGAAACGGCTCGCTCAGGTCTAGCAGTAGCAAAGGCAATTTGAATGCCCTTGGCTTTACACTTATTTAGTACATCAGCAGTATACATTGATATAGCTTTATCTGAGGTTAATAAAGTATTATCTAAATCTGTCACAATCAACTTTACATCAAACATAGTTACACCCCTTTACATATTAATTGCCAAATATGATATCGGCTCAGATGCTAAATTGTGATATTGAATGGAACACTGTTATGCATTATTCGCTACACCATCAGTTTTAATGGTCTACTTTGCTAATACAGGCCAGCATGTTTTTAGTACGGCAAAAGTCAAATCACAATTGACAGCAGTTTTATTTTTCCAATATGGTTCAATTCCCAATAAATGCCTAAATCCTTCTTTGGTATTATCCGGTATAATCTTCATCAATTTATCTTCTTCCAATAATTCAGCCAAAAACTCATAAGATTGAGTCGTTTGTAAAACCCATTCAGGATGCTCGATTAAGTTTCTGAGCCAAAAACCAAAGGCAAAATGGTATTGATTGTTTACGATGTTTTGAAAATCTGTCATATCAATATTGTTTAAAGAATTCCAGTCATAATTAAACGGTCCCACATAACTACCGCCGTATTCCTTCGGCTTGCGGAACATGATATACCCGACATCTTTCATGAGTGAATAGCAATGCGTCATCGCAGCTTTTGCTGTTTGTAGGCTTTCGGCAGTCTGCCAGTTATGTGTATTTGCTAATATGTAAATATGATTTCCACCGGGGAATTTTACACAAGGTTTGTAATAACGGTATTTAGCTCCTTTTTTCGTAAAATCTTCTATGCTTTTATGTTCGAGTGCGCCGGAGAGATGATTGAACGCAATCTGAATTTCTTCAGCCAAAAGCGGCGTACTCTCTGGTACATGCGCTTTGACTAAAATACCAGCGGTAACCGACCTATTTCCACCGCGGCCATCAAAGTCTAGCGCATCGCCCCCGGCAAAATAATTTTTGTGTTTTTCGGCAATTTCTGGAGTGAGCAAGGCCTTTATAGCTTTTTGAATATAAGGACTATCCGCTTCCACACCATACATGAGCAAAGAGCCGATAATACTATCCATTCCGTTGCCACCATGCAGCTCATCACCAAACCAACCGTCGGAATGCTGCTTTGACAAATACTTTTGCACCGTTTTTTGTTGTAGAATTTCCGTCTGCATATTTTGCATCATCGGATCGTTAATCGAGGTTTTCAGCATGTCCCAATTAACCAAATACCGAATGCTTACACAGGCGTTTTCTAATAAAAAATTAATGGTTTTTTCAAACAATTTATCTTGTCCTCCGGTCTATAAATAATTAGAATTTCATTTACCATTCTACCATAAACAACAAAAGAAGTCGATCATTAAAATCGACTTCTTTTGCTGATTTTTGGTGCGGAAAACGGGACTTGAACCCGTACGGTGTAAACCACACGCCCCTCAAACGTGCGCGTCTGCCAGTTCCGCCACTTCCGCATATCGCTGCGGGTCACACCCGCAACGTTGTCTATTATACTCGATTTTTAGGATTTGTCAATAGTAAAGATAAAAAATGTTGATTATTTTCTTCGATGTAAATTCCCAAAGAAAAATTCACATTGTAGGGCGCGGAGAGGAATCCGGTATAGAAAGAAAGCTACGGCAGAACAGTAAACTACGCTTCGCTTTTTATTGCGTAATGTTTTTTTACCTCATACATTTTTTTATCTGCTTCAAGTATCAAGTCGTCCACAGATGGTTTACCGCATTCTCCGTATGCGTATCCGATGCTCAAAGACAGTTTGTATCCATTATTAGATCGGATGTTCACATCGTCTATTTTATAGTTTATCTGTTCTATGAATTCGGCCGGTTCATCTTTTCCGGCATGAATATAAATTATAACAAATTCGTCTCCGCCGACTCTGGCGAGAAAAGCCTTTTTTTCATTACAAGCCTGTTTTAACAAGCTTGCGATTGTGACAAGCGCAGCATCGCCGGCGCAATGTCCGTATGTATCGTTTATGAACTTGAATCTGTCAATATCAATCATCATCGCGGTTACATATTTATCATGGTCGTGGTACTTGCTAAGTTGTTCGAGATATCGATTCATCTGGCGGCGGTTGTTTATTCCGGTCAGCTCATCGGTAGATATCCTGTCATTCTGCACATTGATAAAAATCATCAAAATCGATATCGCGGTACAGCTCCATAAAAGTGCGAGCCCGTAATACATTGATTGAATTATAGCTCCAATTACTGGAGGCAACATGAAAAGCGATAGAAAAAAATACTCACGCCTTTTCGAAGTAACGACTGATACAGCTTTCTTCACACTTATAAAGGCGGCATATAAAGGATAAATCAAAGCTGCTGCCATATATATATAAAAGCATGCCCCGCGATGATAAATGTTATTGGCATCTATATAAAATAAGAAATTATATTTCAGCGAAGCGATAGTGAATACAGAATTTACGAAAAGCGGAATGGAATAAAGCGGCATGATTTTCATCAGCCTTTTTCTCGACCTTACATATATTGCGTTGTCGCAGTATAAAAGCCAAAAAAAGCAGACGAAAGGAGTTCCTAAAAAATACAGAAAAGTAACAGCGGTGTTCCAAAAAAGCGCACCTTCAAACTGCTTACCGTCCAAAAGCCACATTGCGGTGTCGGTAAACAGCATGAATATATTAGAAAATATAAGTGCGTCAAAGAGGTTCTGGTCACGATAGAAGCTGCGTGAATGCTTTTTGCTGAAAAATATAAGCATCAAGACAGTGACTGCGAATAAATTAAGTTCAAGATATACAATTGCCATTACATATCTCCGGTTTATTTAAAATATGAAACACCGGAAGCAAATATTTTTTGGTCCTTTTCGCCGGGAACATTTTTGTAAACATTAATTCCCGCTCTTTCACTGTGTCCCATTTTTCCGAATACTCTGCCGTCCGGACTGAATATGCCCTCAATTGCCGCGTCGCTGCAATTGGGATTATACCGTATATTCATGGTGGGATTGCTGGAAGCATCAACATATTGAGTGGCAATTTGTCCGTTTTGCTCAAGCTTTGTTATTAATTCTTTCGCCGCGGTAAAGCGTCCTTCGCCGTGAGATATGGCGACCGTATGAATATCGCCTATATTTACTTTGGAAAGCCATGGCGATTTAACCGAAGCGACTCTTGTCCTCACGAGTATTGACTGATGTCGTCCTATACTGTTGAAGGTCAGGGTTGCGTCGTCGGACGAAAGTTGTCTTATTTCACCGTACGGCAGCAATCCGAGCTTTATCAAAGCCTGGAATCCGTTGCATATCCCAAGCACGAGACCGTCGCGCTTATCAAGCAGCTTCATAAGAGAATCGGCGATTTTTGAGTTGCGCATTACGGCGGTTATGAATTTACCGCTTCCGTCAGGCTCGTCGCCGCCGGAAAATCCGCCGGGGATCATCAGAATCTGCGCTTCATCGATTAGCTTTGCAAGCTCGTCAATGGATTCGTCAAGAAGTCTTGGAGTTATATTTTTAAATACGAAAATATCAGGATCAGCTCCGGCGGAGCGGAATGCGCGAGCTGTGTCATATTCGCAGTTTGTACCCGGGAAAACAGGTATTATTACACGCGGACGAGGTGTTCTGACCAGCGGACGGGCACAGTTGCGTTCAAGGTAGCTGATTATAGGAACATCCTCTGTTTTACGTATCGTCTGTTCTTTTGAATTAATAGGGAAGACACCTTCAAGCCGTGATTCCCATGCGTCGACAAGTGTGTTTATGGCAATGGATTCGCTGTTGAGATTGATTTCCGGAGTAGGCTTTGTGAATCCCAGAAGTTGTCCGTTCTTTATTTCGCCACGTGTTTCAACTATAACCGCGCCGTAAACAGTGCGGAAAAGCTCAGATATATCAGTGAAATATAGATCAACGCCTATCTTGTTTCCAAAGGACATTTTGCAGATTCCCTCAAAGGCGCCGCCGGCACCCACAGACCACGCGGAGAGAACTTGACCGGATTTGATCAATGAATGAACATAATCAAAATGATGTTTTAAATCTGTAAAGTCCGGCTCTGCGTTTTCTTTATACTTCGGTTTTATCAGATACAGCCTCGAATTAGTTTCCTTGAGTTCCGGAGTTATAATACTGTCCGCATTGAGATAAGAAACGGCAAAGCTTACTAGAGTTGGCGGAACATCAATATTTTCAAATGTGCCGCTCATGCTGTCTTTCCCGCCGATTGAAGCGATTTCAAGCTCAATCTGCGCTTTATAGGCGCCGAGAAGTGCGGAGGCCGGCATTCCCCAGCGTAAAGGATCTCCGAGCGTTTTCGCGAAATATTCCTGAAGTGTCAGATATATATTTTTATATGATACTCCGGCGCATACGAGCTTTGTGACTGATTCCACAATGGCATACATTGCGCCGTGATAAGGACTCTTTTCCGATATCATCGGATTGAAGCCGTGAGCCATGATTGAAGCTGTTTTCGCTTCGGCATTAAGAGAAGGGAACTTTGCCGCCATAAACTGCGTTGGGGTAAGTTGATATTTTCCGCCAAAGGGCATAACAACCGTAGAAGCTCCGATTGTTGAATCGAATCTTTCGACGAGCCCCTTCTGTGAACATATGTTGAGGTCGGAAATATAAGCGAGTATGCTTTCTCGCAAGGCTCCGGCATTTATTTTATCGGAATATCCTTTGTTTAAAGAAGATATATCCGGAGTGGGGATGGCGACGTTTGTATGTTTTTCGGCGCCGTTCGAATTTAAAAATGATCTGTCAAGATCGACGATAAGATGCCCGTTCCAAATCATTTTCAAACGCTTTTCAAGAGTGATGCCCGCCACGGGTGTCGCTTCAAGATTTTCTGCTTCGGCAAGTGAAATGAACTTCGTTACGTCAAGCGCCGCGACTACGACCGCCATGCGTTCCTGACTTTCGGAAATTGCAAGCTCGGTTCCGTCAAGACCTTCATATTTTTTTGTAACCTTTGATAAATCGATAAATATACCGTCGGCGAGCTCGCCGATGGCGACGGAAACTCCGCCGGCTCCAAAATCGTTGCAGCGTTTGATGAGTCTTGTGACTTCGGGATTGCGGAACAGCCTCTGCAGCTTGCGTTCTTCCGGAGGATTGCCCTTTTGAACTTCAGCGCCGCAGGTTGAAAGAGATGACTCCGTGTGCGCTTTGGAGGATCCCGTGGCGCCGCCGCAGCCGTCACGCCCCGTGCGTCCGCCTAAGAGTATGACCACATCGCCGGGCAAAGGAACCTCTCTGCGTACATTGGCGGCGGGAGTGGCACCTATGACGGCGCCTATTTCCATCCGCTTTGCTGTATATCCCGGATGATAATATTCATATACGCCGCCCGTTGCGAGCCCGATCTGGTTGCCGTATGCACTGTATCCGGCTGCTGCTGTTTTTGTAATTTTTGACTGCGGCAGCTTGCCGGGCATAGTCGCGCTGACTGGCGCGGTGACATCGCCGGCACCGGTGACTCTCATGGCCTGATATACATATGATCTGCCTGAGAGCGGGTCGCGTATCGCACCACCGAGACAAGTTGCGGCACCGCCGAACGGCTCTATTTCTGTCGGATGGTTATGTGTTTCGTTTTTAAACATTAAAAGCCAGTCTTCGGTATCCTTGTCAGTTTCAAGCTTGACTTTTACCGAGCAGGCGTTAATTTCTTCCGATTCATCAAGGCCGACGAGCTTTCCGGTACGTTTCAGATACTTTGTGGAAATTGTCGCCATGTCCATCAAAGTTACCGGCTTTTTTCGTGCGCCGTGAATAATATCACGTTTTTTAAGATAATCCAGGAATGTTTCGTATATATAATCTTCGTTTATGAACATTTCGTCGATGCCGGTGAGGAAGGTTGTATGGCGGCAGTGATCAGACCAATAAGAGTCAATAAGGCGAATTTCGGTCATTGTGGGATCGCGTGATTCTTTTTGTTTAAAATACTGACGGCAGAATTTAATATCGTCGAGATCCATCGCCAGCGAATAATTAAAGATCATGTCGGAAAGTTCATTGTCGGTCATATCGATAAAGCCGACGATAGTTTCGACCTTCGATGGAATTTCAAAGGCTTCCTCAAGAGTTGTAAATTCACCGAGAGAAGCAAAACGGGATTCAACAGGGTTGATTATATATTTTTCAATTCGTTCGGCATCCTCGTCGGAAACTGAGCCTGTAATTATATAAATGCGTGCGGTGCGAACCTTCGGACGCGCTGCCTGTGAAATAATTTGTATGCATTGGGCGCATGAATCCGCTCGTTGATCGTATTGACCGGGAAGAAATTCCGTGGCGAATACGCGCTCTCCTTCTGCTCCCGTAAGTGGAATGCTGTCATATACATTATCTGTCTGAGGCTCGGAAAAAACGGTATTTACGGCTTTTGAGTATGTGATTTCGTCAATTCCTTCAACATCATATCTGTTTACGAGTCGGAGAGACTTCAGCTCCGAAATTCCGAGATTTATTCTGAGGTCGTCAAAGAGCTTTGACGCTTCAACTGCATGAATGCCTCTTTTTTCGACATACAGTCTGTATACCATATTAATTCAACCTGTTCCTTATTATTATATATTTATTATATATCTCAGGGCTGTGTTTGTCAATACAACCGGAAACGGCTTGTATTATGTCGCGTAGGCATTTAAATAAAACTTTTTTAAGTGTAAAACGCCCATATACCGGAGTTTTTCTCTCATTAAGCGGTTACTATTAAAATGCCCAATTAATATATTTATTGCTTTTATAAACAGAGATAGCAATATGCATTTATATAAATAAAAAATAATATCGAAAAAAGACAGGCTGATACCTGTCTGAATCGTTTTAAAATCAAATGAAATAGGATAAAATGGGGTGGATGATCGGATTCGAACCGACGGCCTTCAGGGCCACAACCTGACGCTCTAACCAAGCTGAGCTACACCCACCGAATAATGGCGTGCTTGAAGGGATTCGAACCCCCGGCCTACTGCTTAGAAGGCAGTTGCTCTATCCAACTGAGCTACAAGCACATGAAAAAATAAAACCGCAGCGACGGCGGTTTTTGGAGCGGGTGATGGGAATCGAACCCACGCAATCAGCTTGGAAGGCTGATGTTCTACCATTGAACTACACCCGCATAACGGCGCCTGTTTTTTGCCGCTTGTATATAATAACATAACGTATTTAACTTGTCAAGCATTATATAAAAAAAAGTTATATAATCCCGAATTCTCTTTTGTGACTAATATTTGGCTTTCTTATTTGCAAATTTTGTACAATATTTTTGGATGAAATTCGCTGTTCCAGTTGACACAATATCGGCATTAGTTTATGATTTGTATTATGTCAGTCACAAGTCTTTACAGAAAAAACAACGGAGGATGCCATGAAAAAGCGTGCGACTCTCTGCACCGAGCAGAGCATAAATAACGCAAGACATAACATAGAAAATTATGAGTGGGCAAAAAAACATGCCGCGAGCGTTATTTCCGCGGCAGACAAATATCTGAATAAATATACATTGACGGAGCTATGGGAGCTTATTCCAAATCAAGCCGTGTTTCGTTCATATGGCGTCAATCAAAAGCTCGGATGTCTCAACTGCGGCCATATGATAGACGCCTTCGGAAATTATCCATATCGCGGCAGCGCGTTCGACGCTCCGTGGAAGGTGACCTGCCCGTCATGCGGTATGACGTTTCCCTCAAATGACTTCGGAGCTTATTACCGATCCGCACTTGATGAAAACGGTTTGTTTGATCCGGCTCGCGGTGACCGCAGCCTTCTTATTAATACGATGTATCCGGAAAAGGACGCCGATTACGGAGTCGATGACGGATATGGTTATATTACTCCGGATGGAAATAAATACACCTTTATCGCGTACTACACGCACTGGATGCTATGGAGCAGCCATTTAATAGACGGTGTGAACCTTCTCTCTCTGGCTTACGCATACACCGGCGAGCAGAAATATGCCGATGCCGGAATTGTAATGCTTGACAGGATAGCGGATATATATCCTGACATGAGTGGAAAGGGTCACGGCCACGATATAGGATTCAAGCAGAGTGACGGGTCAAGCGGCCGCAGTAAAATACTCGGTTGTATATGGGAAACAGGAACAGCTTTAAAATTTGCCAATTCGATCGATCGTCTTTTCGGCGGACTGTATTCGCTGGGAGAAGAAGCAAAGAGCGTTATTTTTGAAAAATCTCACGGCAAAAAGAGCTCCTGCGGAGACATTCTCGCAAACCTCGAAAAAGGAATACTGCATGAGATATTCGACGCCGTACGCAGACGCGAAATTGACGGCAATAATGGAATGCACCAGGAGGCGCTTTGCGCAGCCGCTGTCGTGCTTGACGACGAAAAGCTTACGAAAAAATGGCTTGATTTCGTGTTCGAACCGTATGGTATTAAGGATGGTCTCATGACCGGCGCGAATACCTCCGTCACCTTTGTAAACGATATAGACAGAGATGGCTTCGGAGGCGAAGCTTCGCCGGGCTATAACAGCATATGGCTAAGCTGCTATCTCGGAGCGGCTGAAATACTCAAAAATATTTCACACAGCCCGTCTGATAAATTTGAATATAACCTTTACAAGAACCCGAAATTTAAAAAAATGTTTTATTCTTTTACAAGGCTTATTATGTCCGTTAATTTCACGCCTCAGATAGGCGATACCGGAGCGACGGGTAGTCCGGGCGTCATAGTGAATAAAAACGCTCTTTTACGCGGGTATATGGTATATCGGGATCCGTATCTTGCTCGCGCCGTATATACATACAACGGCAACTCGGTAAAGGGACTCAATCTCGGCATATTCGACGAGGATGCACAGGAGCTTAGAGCGGAAATCGAAAGCATAATTAAAAAAGACGGACCGCTCGAAGAGGACGATGTAAATTTGACCGGTTACGGATTTACTTCATTGAAATTTATAAACAATGATTGCGATAATCCGGAAAATTCATTTGCGCTTTATTACGGAAGTAATGTCGGGCATGGGCATCCGGACACGCTCAATTACTATCTGTACGCTTACAATATAAATATAATGCCTGATCTGGGCTATCCGGAATTCTGTGATAATGCCGATATGCACAGGCTATATTGGGTCGACAATACGATATCGCATAATACAGTCATTGTTGATAACCGCCGCCAATTCAGAAACAGGGTAGGGAAGCCCGAGGAATTCGCCGCTTTCGATACCGTAAAGCTTACGAGTGCTTCCGCTCCCGCGCCGTATCCCATAACCGAAATTTACAATAGAACCTCGTCGCTTGTCAAAACAGGCTCGGACGCGTATCTCGTGGACTTTTTCCGTGTTAAAGGCGGGAAAAAGCACATGCTGAGTTTCCATCCCGCCGAAAGCGAATCTCTGACAACATCCGGCGTATCTCTCGTTCCGCAGACTGACGATAACGGTTATTTCGTCGGTACTATGCTCGGAAAGGATACGGAGCTGGGCTCGGTCAACGATGAAAGCGGCTTACAATGGCTTGGCGAAGTACAGCATGATACTGCGCAGCATGTCCCCGGAGATGTGGCCTCGTTTGATTTTACCATCACGGACACATGGAAAACGGCATCGAAAAAAGATATACATTTGAAATATACTCTTGTCGGAGAATTAGGGAATTTAACGCTTGCCGCCGGGATCCCTCCGCGCAACAAGGTGGGCAATCCGAAAAAGCTTGACTATATATTATCGGAAAGAGAAAACGAATCAGGTTCACTCGACAGCCTTTTCTGCTCGGTTGTCGAACCTTATTCCGTAAAGTCGAATATTCTGAATGTCAGATTGCTCCGGGCTTTCCGTAATGGTGAACCTGTGCTTGACAACAGCGCAAAAGCGGTCAAGGTTTCACTTTCAGACGGGCGTTCGGATGTGTTTATAATTTCATATGACAGAAGTTGCCTGATAAACATAGACGGACTGTTTGATTTCAAAGGCTTTTTTGCCTGCGTCAGATACGCTGCGGATGGCAGCGTGGTTTCGGTGAACGCAGTTGATGCCGATGAGGTGTGCGGGATTAAGGGAACGGCTAGATTCGAGGGAAGAGTTTGTGGTTTTACAAAGGAGCTTTGCGATAAGAATCATATAGATGTCGTCTTTACCGGCGAGCTTCACACAGATATTTCCGGGCTTGCGGGTAAGGTTGTATATGTTGAAAACGACGGCGCATTAAACGGCGCGTATAATATCCTTTCAGCTGAACCAATTAGTAACAATACAGTAAGGCTTGACATCGGCGATGTGACTCTGATACGATCCTATCGAAACGCGAACGAAGGAGATCTTGGATATATATATAATATCTCCGAAGGCGCCGATGTTCATATACCGATGACGATCAGGGTATAGATATAAAAATTTTATTATTGTTAACAATAATATGAACAGGCGCGGTTTACAAATCGCATTTTCTGCGTTATAATACCTAAGTTGGCATATAATCTTTTTTATATATTTGGAGATGAAAAAACAATGGAAAAGAAAATCATTGTCGAAACAAGTGCGAGACATGTCCATATGACCGAAGAACAAATCGGCATACTTTTCGGCACCGGACATCAGCTTACGAAAAAAAAAGACCTTTCTCAGCCCGGGCAATTTGCCTGTGAAGAAAAAGTAGATGTCGTAGGCCCGAAAGGCACAATTAAAAATATCAGTATTCTCGGACCGGCAAGAAAATCGGCTCAGGTTGAGGTTTCGCTTTCCGATGCCCGTACCCTCGGCATATCCGCTCCGATAAAAGAATCCGGGGATATCGCCGGAACGCCGGGCTGTAAAATTGTCGGACCTTGCGGCGAAATAACTATATCCGAAGGTTTGATTGCCGCGAAGCGCCATATACATTTCACGCCTGCCCAGGCGAAAGAATTCGGCGTTAGCGACAAACAGATCGTATCGGTCAGAATTGAAGGTCCGCGTTCATTGGTTTTCGGAGAGGTTGTTGTACGCGTCAACGAAAAATTTGACGCGGCGATGCACATAGACACCGACGAATCAAACGCCGCAAGCGCCGTCCCGGGAACTATGGGCATAATTTTATAAAAGCATATTAAACATTACGGAAGGAAGCAAAAATTATGAGCAATTTTTCACATGAAGTCGAAAATATGTGCATCGTTGCGAAAGGTCCTAAACACGGACCGGCGCCCATCCCCGAAGAAGGCAAATGGGTAAAGGCAACACAGATTACAGATATATCCGGACTTTCTCACGGAATCGGCTGGTGCGCGCCCCAGCAGGGTATGTGCAAGTTGACGTTAAATGTTAAAAACGGAATAATCGAGGAATCCCTTGTTGAAACCACAGGATGCTCAGGTATGACACACTCCGCGGCTATGGCTGCCGAGATACTCCAGGGCAAGACAATTCTCGAAGCTCTGAATACCGACCTCGTATGCGACGCGATAAATGTCGCTATGCGCGAAATTTTCAAACAGCTCGTTTACGGACGCACCCAGACTGCGTTTTCCGAAAACGGTCTTCCGATAGGCGCTTCTCTTGAAGATCTGGGCAAGGGTCTTCGCAGCCAGGTAGGAACGATATTTGCCACTCATGCAAAGGGCGTCCGTTATCTGGAAATTGCCGAAGGATATATCCTTTCCCTCGGACTTGATGAAAACAGCGAGGTCATCGGATATAAATTCGTCAACCTCGGAAAAATGATGGATATGATCCGTCACGGCAAGGATCCGAAGGAAGCATATGAGTCGAATATTAAATCCTACGGCAGATATTCCGAAGCAGTCAAATACATCGACCCGCGCGAAGAATAAGGGGGATTACGTAATGGTTAAATTCGAAGGCTACGAAAGAAGAATAGATTCAATAAAAAAGACTCTTGCCGAATACGGGATAAAGAGCCTTGAGGAAGCAAACGATATATGCAAGGCAAAAGGAATCAATGTTGATTCCATAGTCAAGGGCGTTCAGCCGATAGCGTTTGAAAACGCATCATGGGCATATACGCTCGGTGTCGCGATAGCAATAAATAAAAACTGCAAGAACGCGGCTGACGCGGCCGAAGTCATCGGCATCGGACTTCAGGCATTCTGCATTCCCGGCTCCGTCGCGGAATCGAGAAAGGTTGGTCTCGGACACGGAAATCTTGCTGCGATGCTCCTCCGCGAGGATACAAAGTGCTTCTGCTTCCTTGCCGGACATGAATCCTTTGCCGCCGCCGAAGGCGCGATAGGTATAGCGAGAACCGCAAACAAGGTCAGAAAAGAACCGCTTAAAGTCATTCTCAACGGTCTAGGAAAAGACGCCGCCTATATTATCTCCAGGATCAACGGCTTCACATATGTTCAGACTGATTACGATTTCTATACAAACGAACTTAAAATCGTCCGCAGCATTCCGTATTCGACGGGAGACAAGGCAAAAGTGCTGTGCTACGGAGCAAACGACGTTCTAGAAGGCGTCGCAATAATGAAATACGAAAATGTCGACGTTTCAATAACCGGCAACTCGACAAATCCCGTCCGTTTCCAGCACCTCGTTGCGGGCACATATAAAAAATGGGCGTTTGAGAACGGCAAGAAATATTTCTCCGTCGCTTCCGGAGGAGGCACGGGCAGAACTCTTCACCCCGACAATGTTGCGGCGGGTCCGGCTTCCTACGGTCTTACCGACTCTATGGGCAGAATGCACGGAGACGCTCAGTTTGCCGGCAGCTCCAGCGTTCCGGCGCATGTCGAAATGATGGGCTTGATCGGCATGGGCAACAACCCGATGGTCGGTGCAACTGTCGCTTGTGCAGTGGCGGTTGAAGAGGCTTTAAAGGCTTAAAGATGATTGTGCTGCAATATAAATTGAGTTGGCGAAAGAAAAGTCATTAATATCATAGTTAGCAATATAACAAAAAAAGTTGGATTTGTTACCGCTTTGTCACCCTAAATTATACCGCGGTGACAAAAAAATGTAAAAAATAGTAATAGTTGAAAGCTGTCATCGCATAGAAATTTGTAGTTCCTGTAAAATACGGCATAGTCGTGAATTGCGGCTATGCCACTTTTTTGTCCATTTTCAGAAAATTTATTGCTCCGATATAATTGTAAATAATTTAATATATTTTCAACGGCGCATATCTCACAAAGAAAAGACAGACCGGTATCCTTGACGCGGACGGCTCTTTGGCCGGCGGGACGGGCATCATTGAGGAAAGCTATGTCTATGACATAATGGGCAGAGCGACAAAAACGACCGACGGAAACGGCAACGAATCCAAGATAACCTATGACTCGCTCGGCCGTGTGACAAGCGCGACAAACGCCCTCAATATCCAGACGGCATACCAGTATGACGACATAAACAACAAGCTCAATACAGCATTGCAGAAGATAAGCTATGATACAAACGGAAACATAGTAATTGATTCTGTCTACACAAGCGCAGAATACGGATACGATGCTTTCGGCAACGAAACCTATGAAAAAGACACTGTCGGAAACATTGTTACAAAGACGATAACATATAACTCCCACATGAAGCCTTCGGGCGAAATGAACTATCAGGGAATAAGCACGGGCAATACAAAGACTTATACCTATGATATTTACGGAAGGCCTACCGGAACAAACGTAAAGAATTCTTCCAACACAACCGTGTATAACGAAAGCATAGCATATGTCGATGTGACAAGCGACGGTTTATCAAGCATCACAAAGACAGTGCTGGGAGAAACAGGCGCGCCTTCTGTGGTGTCAAGAGAATACACGAATAAGCACGGCGAAAAGGTTCAGGAAGGCGTCGTCGAATCATCAAGCGATACTCTTACAAGCAAATATTATACCTATAATCATATAGGCAATCCTATTACAGTAAAAGTAAAGATGCCAACTGAGGGCGGCGGCTCCGTTGACAGAATTATCGCAAGCTATATTTACGATTATGCGGGTAATGTAACGAGGGAAACCGACACTAATAGTAAATATGTTTCCTATGCTTACGATGCTGCCGGCAGAAAGATATCTGCAACCGACAAAAAAGGCACAACGTCAAGCTTTACATATGACGACGCGGGAAGATTGTTAAAAGAAGAAATTCCGATAACATCGGTTGACACGTCGGTCAAAAAGTATTATTATGATAACAATGGAAATATTATCCGTCAGACGCAGTCGGACGGCGCAGATAACGAACATACCTATGACGCCGGCGGAAGACTGACTCTGATCAAGCAGAAAAACGGCACGGAATACGAATATACAAAATATGTATACGATATCGCGGGGAAAATGAGCTCGATGTATACCGGTATACTGCATTTGTCAGGGAGAATTAGTAATAACAAAAAAAGAATTTAAATTCAATTTATATTATAATTAATGGAGGCAGTGGTTCATCGGCAATATCATATAATGAAACCAAATAAATAACCATGAGATATTTAAGTTTAATAATACTATTACTAAATATAATATTTTTACAATCTTGCTGGATATATTCAAGCGAATATGGCCCAACAGTTGGTGAAGAAGAAGCGGAGTATTACAAAGACATAATTAAAAAACACACAAATTTAAAAGAATTGGACGAAAACATTTTTTATTATGTTTATATTTCTAATGGTGACATAGAGCAATTTGCTCTATGTCACGATAAAATTAAAATTTGCGGAGAAAGAAGCTATGGTGACATTATAAATGAAACATATTATTTAA
>JAYFRN010000025.1 GCA_034925865.1 Oscillospiraceae bacterium
CTTGTAGACTACAAGTTTGATAGGTCGCATGTGTAAGCACAGTAATGTGTTCAGCTTAGCGATACTAATTGACCGATAGCTTGAACTACTACATTCCTTATGTTTCATCTTCTTTATTCGGTTTTCAGGGTATTACCTGAATAGAATTAGTCAGTGTCTATATTGAGAAGGGTCCACCCGTTCCCATTCCGAACACGGTAGTTAAGCTTCTCTATGCCGAAGATACTTGGCGGGGGACCGCCCGGGAAAATAGGTCGATGCTGACATTTTTATTCCTCCTTAGCTCAGTTGGTAGAGCGCGTGACTGTTAATCACGATGTCGCTGGTTCGAGCCCAGCAGGGGGAGCCAAATAAAGCAAGTCTTACGACTTGCTTTTTTTTGTCGTGCGCGCAGCGGGCGCGTTTACTCAGCAGTGAAAGTTCACTACAGGCATGGCAGTAGGAACTGTTAGTAGAAGACAAGGGTGTCCATCGCGAGATAGAATCTGAAGAAAGTCGGATCTGGGAAGGATAATAACCCACGGGCAAAACCTTGATCTGACGAACAAAAATTGCATACAAGGCATACCCGAAACGGACGAGTTTCCCACACAAAACGAGGTCCAATACTGTACAAATTTCGGAATGTAAATGCAGCAAATATACGAGGTGAAAGTGAACGAGCTTACCCGGGGAAGTCTCACAGACAGAGAAATCAGCAATAAAAATGAATTGTGAGAAGTCAGCAGAGTCATTACTGTACTGTACGGCGGATATCAGGACTTTGAAAAGCTTAAATGGTTTCTTATATTAAGGCTTGTCGACGAAGCGGATTGGACAGCGTATAACAGGAAGTTCGGAAAAATGAAACCTGATCCGGAAAGGCCGCGCGACGGTAAATGGAGCCTTGTCGGATATGAGGATTTTGATGATGATGTTGATTTTGTAGGCCTGCACGGCGCGGGAACGGATAATGGTTTGAATTTCTACGATTATAAAATTAAATATGCAGGACTTAATCAAAGATGTAATGGAGATTTAAACGGAGATCAGGCAAAAACTCTTGAAAAGTTGCTTCAAGGAAAAGAAAACGAATGCGACCGTGATATTCTCGAAATGATGAAAGTGAGAGGATATTTAAGAAATGACGGTAAAAACTATCTGCCTACATTTCCGATATTCAAAAACGGTTATTCCGCGATAGAGCAAAGCTGTACAAAAGAAACATATAATAAAAAGCTGCTTCCGCTGATCAATCAACTTGAAAAGCTATTCGGTGAGCTTTATATAGTAGTAGCTGATTATGTTTCTGCCGATATTCCTCCGCGGTTTGCCGATTGTCCACAAGTGGCATGTAATACTTTTTCCATGCGGGGACATATGGTAAAAATGGGTCTGGAAAGCGGTATTATAACAATGCCGGAGGATATAATGCATACGACTATTGCCATGGCATGCGGGATTAATTAATTCGGTAAATGATATAAGATACAATCTTGACGGCGCATATGTATTGCGATATAATACATATAATGAAAAAATAAAACGGCAAAAGAAAAGCCCGTCACCTTGCCTATTATGGCAAGATCACAGGCTTTTTCTGGCAGGGGCACTAGGATTTGAACCCAGGGCACGTGGTTTTGGAGACCACTGCTCTACCAGCTGAGCTATACCCCTATAAATAATTATATGCATCCGCTAACGGATTTGCAACGGCGATATTATAACATGCCTTGCCGCAGTTGTCAATAGCGGATTTTCAATTACGAATTATTTTTGTCGATATGTGAATGATAGGCGACAGGAAAAGAGAAGCTTTGTCGATCGTTAATCAAGAAGGATGTATATGAAAAAGAATTTATTGATAGTAGAGGACGATTCCAAAATCAGGAAACTGCTGAGTCTCTATTTCACAGATGAGGGCTTTAATATTTTAGAGGCTGAGACCGGGCGTGATGCTATCATGATCTTCAAAAATGAAAAGATCGATCTTGTCTTTCTGGATATCATGCTGCCTGAGATTGACGGCCTCCGTGTTTGTGAAATTTTGCGGGAAAAATCAGACGTTCCTGTCATAATGCTAACAGCAAAATCACAGGAGGAGGATAAGCTCCGAGGCTTTGAATACGGTGCGGATGAATATGTTACCAAGCCATTCAGCTTGAAAGTACTTGCTGCCAGAGCATATGCTCTAATGAAGAGAGTAGATGGGACGGTCAGCAAAAGCAACAATATTGAAGAATATGCCGGGCTTAAGATCAATTTGGCAAGTGGTGAGGTTTTTATCAACGATATTTCAATAGTGTTGACGCGAAAAGAAAACGATTTGTTGATTTTCCTTATCCAAAACAAAGGTATAATCCTTTCAAAGGAACAGATTTTGGACAAGGTTTGGGGTTTTGATTATGATGGTGACCCAAGAACAGTGGACACTCATATAAAAAGGCTTCGGGATAAATTATTGGATCAGAAAAATCTGATTCAAAATGTACGCAACCGAGGATACTGTTTTGCGTTAAAGGATCAGAAATCCGTTAATATGGAGGAATCTGATGTTTCGAAATAAAATCACAAGGAAGTTGACTCTGCTTGTCGCCACATCCTTGGTGCTGTTGATTGGAATTGTGATTGCGGCACAGTTTCTGATCATCAGCAGAAACTATATGACGACCGAATACAACCAGGAGCGGGTAAGCCGTCTTTTTAAAGACATCTATCCGCTTATTAAACGTTATCAAACGGCCCAAGGCGATTCAAATCAAATTTTATCCGCTCTGAACGATTATGCGCGGGAGAACAGATGCTGCTGTCTGATTCTGAATAAAAGCTATGAGATTGAGCAGACATCGTACAATATTGACATGCTAAATCGCTCTTATCTGGATTATGTTCAGAAGTGGTTCCGCAGCGGACAACACGATACAAATTTGGATCAGACTTATGCGAACTCAGATCAAATATTTCCAAACTCACATCAGATCTTCCAAATTTTAAATTTCTTTCATATGCCTACGAGATATATCGGAATTTATTACCCCATATATATAGCCAATGAGGAGACGGGTTTACAAGAAAAATCCACTTTTGTAGCCATTACAAAAGAAGTATATATAAATGAAAACTATACAATTCTGATGAAATACAGCGGATATCTGTTTGGAATTATTGCGATTGTTGCAATTGTGTTGTCAATTGTTTTCTCTCGTCTTGTAACCAGACCGGTTCTGAAAATTCGGGATGCAGCGGCACACATGATCGGTATGGATTTCACACAGAAGTGCGACTATAAAGCACATGATGAACTGGGTGATCTGGCAAGTAGCATTAATTATCTTGCTGAAAAACTAAATGAAGCCATTAAACAGCTTAACGAAGCCAACGGAAAACTGCAAAGTGATCTGAATGCCCAGCTTGAGATAGACCGGATGAGGAAGAGCTTTATTGCATCGGCTTCACATGAATTAAAAACACCTCTGACGCTGATACGCGGCTATTTAGAAATGATGGAGGATCACCGGCTCCCTGCTGACGAGTTAAAAAACGCCGAGGCAATCATGATCGGTGAAATCGACCAGTTGGACAAGCTGGTACTGGATTTATTAGACTTGTCCCGGCTCGAATCCGATGCTTATGAACTACATCAGGAGAATTTCAACAGCTCAGAGCTGCTGAACCAGATTACAGAAAAATGCAGTGTTGTTATAAGAAAACAAAAGATTAATCTCTGCCTGAAGTGTGAAGCCGATCCATCCGATGTCAGAGCGGATCGACACGGGATTGAGCAGGTAATTACGAATTTCTTGTCGAATGCCATTAAAAATACGCCCGAAAACGGAACTATTGTTGTAAAATCTGAAAATGAAAAGGACCTCATTAAAATTTCCGTTTTCAATGAAGGTTCTCACATTAATGAAATTGATTTGGCAAGAATTTGGGATCCGTTTTATAGGACCGATCAATCCAGAGCCAGGAAAACAGGAGGAACTGGTCTGGGCTTAACAATTTGCCGAGAAATTCTTGAAAAGCATGGATGTTCTTATGGCGCTGAAAATATAGAAGGCGGAGTAATGTTCTTTTTCACTCTGAAGAATTATTATAATTTAAGCAAATAGGAATTCAGGTAAGATGGAAAATTCTCGATTCCACTAAAACTGTATATAGTTATCACTTCTCAGTTATGACGGTATACAATCGTATAGAGCCTCAGATGTTTATTAACTTGGCAATTAAATAATATAAGAAAGAAAAAGCTCTTGTATATAGACTTTTCTATCTTATAAAACAAAACTTATTTATATGCCGTTTATTAAATGCTGGCACCATAAAAAAATAGAGATATATAAATCCAGATAATGCTTTTTATGCTAAATAAAAAGCTTTCGGAGCAAGCCATCGTTTATTAACGATGGCTTTTTGTATTCTGATGTAAAAGTAGTATATGGGCTTTTTTCGTTATAAGCTAGAATATTTCCGCATTTTATAGTTTGTTTTGTCACTTTGGCGTAACACAGCTTTTCTATACTTTATAAACCATAGGTCATCAAATCGGTAATTAAAACCTTGTTTCATAAGATAGAAAAGCCTATATACCATGGCGTTTCCTATTAAAGTGATAATTATTTAATTACCGAGATAATAACATGATCTCTGAAATTATTGCTTTAATATGAGGGATTGATTATGGAAGGAATTAAAAGCGGCAGAAGTGTCGGTATTGATATAATAAAATCGATGGCTGCCATTTTTGTACTCTGCGTTCATTTTTCGTTAAATACCAAATATTATCAAACGCCAATTATCAATACCAACATGTTTATCCAGTCATGTTTAAGATGGCTTTTTTTTGCCGGTGTTCCACTTTTTATAATATGTACAGGATATCTGAATTACAAGAATAAAATCAGCCGCTCATATTATCTCAAAATATTTCGTGTGCTGATACCTTATGTATTGATCAGTATTCTTTGTCTGATTTTAAAAAAGCCTGTCAGCTTTCAAAACGCGGTATACTCAATATTTAACTTTACGGCCGATTCATATTCGTGGTATGTAAACATGTATATCGGCTTGTTCCTGCTGGCTCCTTTATTTAATGTCGTTATAAATACCTTGGACAAAAAAAAGCTTTTTATACTGCTGTGCACACTGCTTTTCGTTATAGCTGTACCGGCTACCTTGAATCCTTTTTTCGTTAACATCCCCAAGATTTCCTTTATTTATTTCCCTGACTGGTGGAAGGGTTTATATCCTATTCTTTATTACTTTATAGGCGCATACATATCAAAATACCAAATAACAATTAAAAAATCCATTAGCTTCGCGATTGTCGTCATTTTAATTTGTCTGCAGACAGTACTGCAGATAATGTTAAATCAGTATAAGTTTAATAACTGGTTTATGTCCGATTACAGTTCGCTATTTGTTGTTGCGGAAAGCATTGGTTTGTTTTTGCTGTTTTATTCATCCAATGTTAAAAGAAAAGCTTTTCAAAGCATTGTTAAATGTGTTTCGATGCTCACGCTTGAAATTTATCTTTGCAGCTATATCACCGATTCTTATTTATATCCGTACTTCAGCAGCCATTTTTATGGACCCACAAATCCGATGTCGCAGGAAATGATTTTTAAAAATTACTTTCTGATGATTGTTCCTTTAACATTTATATCCAGCCTTGCGCTTTCGATTGCTATCTACGCACTGTACAAGCTATGCAAAAAGGTCTTAAGACTTTGATATAAATACCAGACTGATGTATCCGTGTAATGACTATAATATGTAATTTATATAACCGCCGGAGGGTAATCCTCCGGTTTTTTGTTATTCATATTTGTACTTTTGTATATATTGTATAACATCGGCAAAATTACGTCCGAGTAAAATTTCAAAAGAATATTCCTCACTTAATCTTATTAACTCGGCATTTAAATAATTACCACTCAAAGAGAGAAGTCTCTGGTATATGGGCTTTTCTCTCTTATAAAACAATGCTTATTAAATTCCGTTTTAATAACTGATAAAAAACTGCGACAATTAAACTTGCAATTTTTATGCCGTGTTGACATCTCAACAGTCTATTGACAGCGATAACGAAATGTATTATAATCTATTATGAATTGACATAACTCAGACATGGTTTTATTATAAACCGTGAAAAACCGCATATTAAGAAAATAAAACAAAAACGGAAGCGCTGTATGACTTTAAAGCGTATCGGAATGATTTTGTATTTTGAGGAGAATAAAATGCAAACAAGAAAATTTCTGCGGGCGGTTTCTTCATTGCTTGCTGCTGCAATGTGTGTTGCTTTTGTCCCATCCTTCGGGACGATCGGGGCATCGGCCGCTTCTGCTGAGCCGCTTAAAACACGTTCAACTGTATATACGGCGGAAAAGGTCGCCAATGCCCGTGAAAATATAGAGAAATATGACTGGGCGAAGGAAGAAGCCGATCAGGTTATAAAAACTGCAGATACATATGTAGAAAAAGGCCTTGACTTTTGGTGGGGTCTTGTCACCTCTCAGCAGCTTCCGCGTTCATACGGCGTCAATCAGACCTTCGGCTGTCCGAACTGCGGCAAGGAAATTGACGCATACGGCAACTATCCGTATGTATTCGATGTATTGAACGAGGAATGGAAAATGACATGCCCGAATTGCGGCATGAAATTCCCGACAAACGATTTCAGCGCTTATTATAAATCCTCTCTTGATGAAAACGGAAATTTCATCAAGGGCAAGGGCGACAGCTCCCTTTTAAAAAACACTCTTTATCCCGAAAAGGGCGAGAAATGGGGTGTTGACGACGGCTTCGGATATGTTGCTCCGGACGGAAAGAAATATACATTTATTGCTCACTACAATCACTTTGCGCTTTGGTACGCAAACGGAATACAAGAAGATATCCTGCGTATGGCGGCGGAAAAGCTTTCACTCGCGTATGTATATACGGGAGAACAGAAATATGCCGATGCGGCGATTGTGCTTCTTGACAGAGTGGCCGATGTTTATCCGGATATGAGCGTCAGAAATCAAAAGGTTGCTGACGGGTTTTTGCACAGCCACGGCGGCGGAGGTACCGGAAAGGTGGTCGGGTGTATATGGGAAACAGTGCTTGTGGTTCCGTTTTTAAAGGCATACGACGCCGTTTTCAATGCTTTTCCGTCCATGAGCAGCGAGGCAATGAAGCTGCTCTCTGACAAATCCGGCGGCAAAAAGAGCAATTATAAAGACATAATGGTAAATATTGAAGATAATTTCGTAAAACGGATTTTTCCCGCTGTAAAATCAGGCGATATATACGGAAATACAGGCATGCATCAGTATGCGCTGGCACTCGCGGCGGTTGTGATCGACGATAAAACTCTGACAAAGCAATGGCTTGATTTTGATTTTCAATCCGGCACAGCCGCCTCCACTGGAATTACGGGCGGCAATATTTACGCAGGCTTTGTCAACAGTGTCGACAGGGACGGCTTCGGAAACGAGGCCGCTCCGGGATATAACAACATATGGCTTAATATGTACAGCGATCTGGCACAGCTTTTAAAGGGCTATACTATAAACGGCACTGAAATAAGCTATGACCTTTACAACCTGATAAAATATAAAAAAATGTTTTATTCGATGCTCAACCTGATCATCATGAATAAAATGACGCCATGTATCGGCGACAGCGGAAATACGGGCTGGTGCGGTATTGTCGCAAATAATACAAATTTAATTCCGGCTTATTGCGTTTACAAGGACGAGTATCTCGCGCAGGCCATATACCTTGTAAACGGCAACAGCACTGACGGCCTTGTGCTTTCCATTTTTGATAAAGATCCGGAGGCCCTGACCGGTGAAATCAAGGGAGTAATAGAAAAAAGCGGGAAGCTTAAGTCGGGAAGTGTAAATCTCGCCGGATATGGCTTTGTCGCTTTGAAAAACATCTCGGAAGCTAAAACCGAAGAACCAAAAAAAATAGAATACCCGAAATCCGTAAAATATGACTTTTCAGAGCTTAAAATATTAAACGCCTCACTTGTGACAGGCGTTGAAAAATCCGGAAACGGAGTCACATTTACTTCCTCCGAGAATCAACGTGAAATCACCTTCTGCTTCTACCTTGATAATGCCGAAGCTGTATATGATCTTCCTGTTACCTTGGGTAAAGGAAATACATCGGGAAAGTTCGACGTATATGTTGACGGAAGGCTTATTCAGTCCGAATGCGATTTCAAATCCAAGCCTTCGGAAGTGAATGCCGTTTATTTCAAAAAAACAGTAAGCCTCGCTCCCGGTCTGCACATGCTCACCTTTGATTCTGTTGCGGCAGGAGAGAGCATATGCCTCGTGTCATTTGGCGCCATACGCCAAAGCTCAGACGAGGGGTCAGGCGTTGCCGCTTCAATAAACCAGGAAACAGATCTGACCGTTTATTACGGCCGCAATACGGGTCACGGACATCTGGATAACCTCAATCTCGAGCTGTACGCGTTCGGCATGGATTTAATGCCTGATCTCGGATATCCGGAATTTGCGGATACAACTCCGCACCGCATGTATTGGGTGATGAACACAGTCAGCCATAACACCGTGCTTGTAAATGATGCGCCGCAGGACGGCAGCACCATTGCATCCGATATAAAGTATTTTGACGATTCTGAGCTAGTTAAGCTTATTTCCGTTGACGGAGCCGCGGCATATTCTGCCGCGAGCGAATACCGCCGCACGAGCGCTTTAATAAAAGTGTCCGATACGGAATCGTATGCGATCGACCTGTTCAGAGTCAAGGGTGGGAATAACCACACCTATAGCTTCCATCCTGCCGAGTTTATGGGTGATACCATAATTACCGGTCTCAACCTGACGCCGCAGGGAGGAGGTACACTCGCCGGGAAAAATGTCGAATGGGGTACGGGAACATATTCCAGCGGATATCAGTTCCTGTCCGATGTAAGGACCGATGCGGCTCCGACCGGCAGCTTTTCTATAGACTGGAGCATAAAGGATACATGGGGCTCCGCGACGGCAAACGATATTCATCTGAAGCTTTCTATGCTCGGAGCTTTAAGCTCTGTCAATCTTGCCGTTGGCACCCCGCCGCGCAACAAACCCGGCAACCCGAAGGCGCTTGATTATGTGCTGGCTAGACGCGTGGCGTCAGATTCGCTGTTTACCGCTGTTATTGAACCGTATTCGGGAGCTTCGTTCGTCAAGAGCTCGGAGCTTGCCGTGATAAAGAAGGATGGCTCCGAATATACCGGAAACGATGCCCGTGCCGTCAAAGTAACGTTGAAAAACGGCAGAGTTGATTATTTGATGTATTCAGAGGACGGCGGAACGTATGAGGTCGACGGAAAATATGAATTCAAGGGCTTCTTTGCCATTGTGTCGGAATACCAGGGCGACGCAGTCACATATGTTATGGACGCCTCCGTCAACAATATCTCCATCGACAGGCTTACCGGAAAAGTCGCGGATTTTACATCTGAGCTGACAGATAAAAACTATCTGACGGCTTCTCTTGATTCGGATGTCGACCCGTCTGCGCTTGCAGGCAGATATGTATATGTTTCAACAATTTCAAAATCCGTAAACGGAGCGTATAAAATATTTTCCGCAGAAAAAAAAGACGGAAAATACGTGCTTGATGTCGGCGATATTACATTCGTAAGCTCATACAAGAGCGCTTCAGATATCAATTCCGGTTATAATTATTACTTTGCGAAGGACGCGTTGCTGTATATTCCTGTTCCGCTGATAAATGGCGATGCGAGCAAGCTTTATACAAATTCACTCATCGCTCAGAAGCCTCTGTTTTCGGCCTTGACCGCATCACATTCCGTTCGAGCCGACGCGAAAGCCGGAGATTTTGCCGCATCACTTTACGCGGTACCGCTTACCGCCAACGAAGCATATGAGATACCCGAATATAAAATTTCACTTACAGAAGGCGGCGATTCTGAATATTTCGAGCTGCGGGACGGAAAGCTCTATATGAAAGAGGATTGCGACACAGATAAAAAGGCATATGAGCTTGTATTCAATGTAGAAAGCGGAGACTGGTCCTCAGATTTCCCGTTGACGCTTAAAGTAATGTCAAAATCTCAATCAGGCAGCACAAAATATCCGACATTTTCACTCATTAATCTTGAAAAGGCGCCTGATAACAAACCTGGCGATTTACCGATATACGTATACGTTATCATCGGCGCGTTTGTGCTTGCCGCATTGTCTTCGGCTGTGATAATAAACGAAAAAAAGAAAAAATCAAAATAAAATATTAATATAATTCATAAAGCATCGCGGAGGAAATTATTAAATGAAAGCGATAATCAACGGCAAAATAGTTCTCAGAGACAGAATAGTAGGAGACAGCGCCGTCATATTCGACGAAAAGATCAAAGACATAATTCCAAATGAAAAGGCTCAGACGCTTGAGGGAATGGAGCAGCTTATTGACGCGGCCGGCAGATATGTCGCGCCCGGGCTGATAGATATCCATATCCACGGATATGACGGGATTGATGTCAGCGATGGCAGCGAGGAAGGCGTCACGAAAATGGCGCAAGGTTTGCTTGCAAACGGTGTCACCGCGTTCTGCCCGACGACTATGACCGTTGCGAAGACGCAGATTGAAAAAGCTCTGTCTGTTATAAGAGCGCTGAAATTAAAAAGCACGCTTGGATACGACGTGTTCACAGGAGCGCAGATACTCGGCGCGAATGTTGAAGGACCGTTTATAAATCCCGAAAAGAAAGGCGCACAGGCAGAGGAATATATACTGAAGCCCGATGCCGCTTTTGTGAAACAGTATGCCGATGTTATCAAGCTGATCACGATTGCACCGGAAATGGACGAAAATTTTGCGTGCATCAGAGAGCTCGCGCGAGACACAGGCATACTTTTAAGTATGGGACATACGGGCGCAAGCTATGACGTTGCAATTGCGGCGGTAAAGGCCGGCATTTCTCATACCACGCATCTGTTCAACGCGATGACTCCTCTTATGCATCGCAATCCCGGAGTAGTCGGCGCGGCGCTTTCAACAGATGTTTCCGCAGAGCTGATATGTGATACGTTCCATATAAATCCGGGTCTTTATTCGATGGTAGAAAAGCTTAAGGGTGACAAGCTGATATTGATAACCGACTGTATATCAGCCGGCGGGCTGTCCGACGGCGTGTATTCTCTGGGCGGACAAAAGACCATAGTAAAGGGCATTGAATGCAGACTTGAAGACGGAACCATAGCCGGAAGCGTCCTTAAGCTCAACAACGCCGTAAAAAACTTCAGACAATATACGGGGCTTCCGCTTTTCAAGGCAGTATGCGCCGCTTCCATAAATCCGGCTACCGCTATCGGAGTCGCGGATAAGAAGGGTTCGATCGAAAAGGAAAAAGACGCTGACATGATTATTGTCGACGAAGATATGTCCGTGTCAAAAACGCTTGTAAGAGGCAGTGTATATTTTGAAAATTAATTTCGGAGGAAAAAAATGAATCTCAAAGTTAAAGCGGTTCTGGACAAGGATTTCAGTCCGATGTCAGAAGTATACCGTGAATTCCAACAGAATGTTAAAAAATCAGGAAAGGGCGAAGCTCTTGTAATAGGCATTGTCAGAAATAAGGGTTATGTTTCCGCATTTCCGCTGACAGTATTTAAGGATGGCATAAGCGACGAGCTCAACTGTAAGGTCGTGGACCGAATGGTTAAATCTCTGTTGTGGGTGCGTGGCGGATATAAAATCGTTATTGCCGGGAGCAAGGTTATCGGCGATTATATAAAGGCCGCTTATTCGAAAGGCGGAAGCCGCGAATTCGATGTGAATTTCATGTCACGCGTATATGAGCGTCCCTTTGAAGTAGAAAACATCTGCATATGCGAAGCCCCTGCGACGGTGGAATCTGCGACCCCCGTGGGTCGCCATCTTGCCGGCTGCCGCATCGGCTTTGACGCGGGAGGAAGCGACAGAAAGGTTAGCGCTGTTATAGACGGAGACGCGGTGTTCTCCGAAGAAGTCGTATGGCATCCGAAGCTTCAGAGCGATCCAAAATATCATTTTGACGGTATTCGTGATTCAATGAAGACCGCCGCGAAGCATATGCCGCGTGTGGATGGCATAGGCGTTTCTACCGCCGGCGTATGTATTGACAACCGTATAATGGTCGCTTCGCTGTTCATAAAGGTTTCTGACGAGGATTTTGATAAATATGTAAAGAACATTTATCTCAATGTTGCCAAAGAGCTGGGCGACAATATTCCGATAGAGGTTGCGAATGACGGCGATGTAACTGCGCTTGCCGGTGCGATGGATCTCGACGACGACTGTGTCCTTGGAATCGCCATGGGTACAAGCGAGGCCGGCGGATATGTCGATGAAAACGGCAATATCACAGGATGGCTCAACGAGCTCGCGTTCGTACCGGTCGATTTCAACGAAAACGCGATGACAGACGAATGGTCCGGCGATTACGGCTGCGGAGTTAAATATTTTTCGCAGGACGCCGTGATAAAGCTTGCGCCCGCCGCGGGGATAGAGCTTGACGCTTCGTTTTCTCCGGCTGAAAAGCTCAAGGTGGTACAGGAGCTGATGAAAAACAAAGACGAAAGAGCACGCCGTATTTATGAAACGATCGGCGTATATTTCGGATATGAAGTCGCCTTTTACGCGCTCTTTTACAAGATTAAACACGTTCTTACCCTCGGCCGCGTGACAAGCGGAGACGGCGGAGTTATTCTTCTCGAAAAAGCGAATGAAGTTTTAAAAACGGAATATCCGGAGCTTTATTCCTCCCTTGAGCTGAATATTCCCGATGAATCAAGCCGCCGTGTCGGTCAGTCGATAGCCGCCGCCAGCCTTCCGGAATAATAATAATAAATTATAAATACGGCATACGGAGGAAACACATATGAAAAAAAGCATTTATGTAATTATAATAATTGTATGCGCTGTTTTTTCCGTTGCGGCCATAACATATGCCGGTATCTCTGTATATCGCTCCAATCCGCAAAAAAAGATCAATATATCCGATATAGACAAGGCGTATATATGGGAAGGCGCCGAGGATAATTCGAATACGATGGAACTGACAAAAGCTCAGATTTACGAATTTGTTGAAACCTTCAACGCCTCGGATTCATGGCAGCCGCTTTCGGCAGAATCGGTTCCGAATTTCGGCATAATAGTAAATTTTAAAAGCGGTACGCAGCTGCGCGTTAATGAAATAGCGAGCAATATTTCCGTCAGGATTGGAAGGACAATACTCGGTCAGTATGTCGAATACGAGCTGCAGAGCCCGGATATGTGTGCTTTTATAATACGTCTGGTCACCGAAATGTGCGGAGCCGAATAAAACACCCGGAAGTGGACGCAGACGAAGGGGATACGCGGCTTCTTTAAAAAGAAGCCTGGCAAGAAACTTCATATTAATAACACGGCAACAATGTATACCCCGAAACATTTAATTATTGCCGTTTTATATCTGCAAAATAATATAATATTACAATTTCCAAAAGACGAAAGGAATATATTCCAATGAGAGTTTTGTGTATCAGCGCGCATCCGGACGACATGGAAATCAACTGCGCCGGAACGCTGCTTAAATGCAAGGCAAGAGGAGACGAGGTCTTCGTATGCCATATCAACAACGGAGATATGGGGCATTTTCAGATAATGCCTGAGGAACTCGGAAAAATGAGAATAGAGGAAGCACGCCGTTCATGCGAAATGGCAGGCTTCACCGCTCTTACCGCCAATATCGGCGACCTTGATTCCTATTATCAGGATAAAGAACAAAAAGATATAATAGTTGATATCATTCGTCAGGTCAATCCGGATTTTATAATCACGATGTCTCCCAACGATTACATGTGCGACCATACCGCGGCTTCACAGCTCGTGTTTGACGCTGCGTTCATGGCAAGCGTTCCCCATTATGAAACAAAGCATCCCGCGACCGACAAGGTGGTTCCGATATTTTATATGGACAACGCATACGGCGTTGATTTCGTACCTACTGAATATGTCGATATCTCAGATGTATTTGATATGAAGATCAAAATGCTTCTCTGCCATCAAAGTCAGGCGAAATGGCTGATGGAGCATGACAATATCGATTACACGCGCAGTGTAAGAATAATCAGCTCCTTCCGCGGTCTCCAGTGCGGCGTAGAATTCGCAGAGGGCTTTACCCAGTGCAAAACTGCGCTGAAGCTGCTTCCGAAGAGAATGCTTCCCTGAGCATTTATAAAAGAGAAACGCGATAAAAACTTTATACATGGGTAAAAATGCACAATTGCCGTGACAGGCTGAATCAGCCTGTCACGGCAATGTTTTTTATCGAAGGTTCTCAGTAAATCTAGTCTTGCGTAATTAACCGCATCACCTTATTCACCCATAAAGAAACATATGCATATTATAAGATGAAAAACCCGAAAGGAGTGTATTATGTTTAAATCCAACAGGATCAGAGCAAAATGGAATGATGATGAATATCCGGATGAAAATCCTGTCAGAAAAATTGATTATGGTCCCGAGCCATATGTGACAAATATCGAGGAAGATACCGTACAGAACAAATATTTCAGGCGTGCGCTGTGGACGGGAGAGCATCTTCAGCTTACGCTAATGAGCATACCGGTAAACGGTGAAATAGGGCTGGAAATACATCCTGACACAGATCAATTTTTGCGGATAGAAGAAGGCACCGGCATAACAGTGATGGGCGATAAAGAAGACAATCTGCCGTTCAGAAAATGGGTATATCCCGGATATGCTGTTTTCATTCCGGCGGGAACCTGGCACAATCTTGTCAATATGGGCAGAACTCCAATTAAGCTATATTCAATTTACGCGCCTCCGCAGCATCCGAGAGGCACTGTGCATCGCACAAAGGAGGAAGCGGAAGAAGCCGAAAAAACAGCTTTCGAAATCAACAAACAAAATATGGATGATGAAGTATCATATCCGAGATTCAACATGAAATAAGGAAGTCGGATACATATGTAATCAGCATTATCTGCATTAACTCACGAAAGCAAAAGCAAGCCGTCCGAAATCGGACGGCTTGCTTCTTGGCAACAATTCAGTAATTAATTACTTGGATTCTTTGAGCGCTGCAAAGCAATCGCTGCAATAAACAGGGCGATCGTTGCTGGGCTGGAACGGAACTTTCGCTTCCTTGCCGCATCTTGCGCACACGGTTGTGAACATTTCCTTCTGACCTTTTGCTGCGCCTTTTTTGCTGTCACGGCATACTTTGCATCTCTGGGGCTCGTTCTGGAATCCCTTTTCAGCATAGAATGCCTGTTCGCCAGCGGTAAAGATGAATTCTCTGCCGCAATCCTTGCATACCAATGTTTTGTCCTGATACATGATTTTACCTCGCTTCGGTGTTGAAAAATATAATTTAGCCCACGGACGGACTTAAACCGACATCTGAAAACGCTTTGACTTAAGCTACACGGGCAGAATAAGAAAAGTTAATTATTTGACTATTTATATAAAAGAAGAAAAACGCAAATGACTGTAAGACAGATTGATACTAATCAAATAACATCTTAAGCTTACTGCGGATGCGTGAAAGTGCGTTGTCAACACTTTTACGGGAAACGCCCAAAGCCGAGGCGATCTCGTCATAGCTCTTTTCAGTCAGAAAGAGCCGCAAAACCTCGTTTTCGTATCGGGATAGCAGCCCGTCGATTTTTTTGAACAGGAGCTCTGTGCTCTCTTTGTCCAAATAAAGGCTCTCCGGGGTCACCGAGTTATCGGGAAAAACAAAGGTATTATATAATTGCTCGTCTCCGGAGAAATCGTTATCCGGATCCGAAGGGGAAGAGGAATCTGGAATTTCAGCTGAGCCGCTGCGGACACTTTTTCGGTATGCGGAAATAACCGCGCGTTTCATACATAAATAAGAAAAAGTAGAAAATGAGGAATAATCGGGATTATACAGCATCACGGCTTTAAACAGAGCAATCAGTCCCTCTTGATAGAGATCGTCAAATTCGACTCCGGGACGTATAAGCCCCCTGACTATACCGCAAAGCATTGCCTTATATCTTTCCGATATAAAACGAAAAGCATCCTGATCCGATCCGCGAGCTCTGTATATCAAGGAGAGAATATCTCCGTCTTCTCCGGCCGCATGTGGATCGTGAACTGATCTGTCATTCATGAGGACTCTTTTACTCCCATACAGATACGCATATGATTATAACATTATAATACCAAATGTCAAGTCTTTTTGAGGAAATTTTAAAATTATTTTTGCGAAATTTTTAATTATTTGTCGAAACCCATAATATAAGTCTTTATTATTATTGATATTATTATGCCGTTTTATTAAATCCATATTTTGTGTGTGAAAACATTTAAGAATAATCACAAAAGAAAATAGTTATATTTAAATAGAAAAAGTTATCGGCAATGCATGATATTAAAAAATTAAAATTAACTTATAAACTCCCGATTTTAGAATTCAAGATAAATATAAAAGTATAGATGCTTCTGCATGAATTTGAAGCCCGGTATATATTGAAAGTTATGTGAAAAACGCATGCTGCCATGCGGCTATAGTTTTAATACCAAAGAGATAATAGCTATAGGGAACCTCTAAATATTCAATAACTCAAAATTACATCTCTTGTTTTCTTTTATTATCTCTACTTTTCTCGTTTTTTTGAGAGTGGAACAATAGCAAAAATGAGTTCTTAGAGGTTACCTATATGAATGATAGCCGAGACGCCGCCGCGTTGAAATGCGGCGGCGCCGGTTCTTACATTGAATTATCTCTTTCGAGATAAAATTTAATCTGCCGAATCACTCAGATATTCTATTGAATCTCCGACGAAATTCTGAAGCTCGTCTGCGTCGAGCGGCCTTTGCGCAATGACCGCGAGCATATAAATTTGTTTTGCGATCTTTGCTGCTTTTTCGGACTTGGATTGGTCGGAGATCATATCCGATAGTCTCTTAATTAAGGCGTTGGTTTTGTTTATAACAAGCTTTTCGCCCTGCTTTGAGGCATTTCCGGGTATATTCTCACCGCGTGAATACAGCTTCATCATATCAGCGAACCTCCGCTCGCTTTCAGAAAGTGTAACGAGGGCGGGATACGCTCCGCTTTTCAGAGATTCGAATACTATTTCTACTCCTTCGCCTGCGGCGGAGGTAAACAGCTTTTTAAGCGCTTCTTCATTCGCGGGCTTGTTCGTTTCGTCCTTCTGATCGGCTTCTGAGGTATTGCGAAGCGCGCTGTCAACGTCGCTGTCTATGCGCACGAACTTAAGCGGAGAAAGCTTTCCTTCGAGAAAGCTGATAAACTGAGTGTCAATAAGCGCGTCAAGCAGAAGCACATCAATGTTCTGTTCCTTGTACATGCGGATATAGTTTATCTGCTGAAGCTTGTTCGTGGCGTAATAAACGATCTTTTCCGTTATACCGGCTTTTTCAGATAGATGCGCGGAATATTCGGCGAGCGTGACATATTCATCGTCCGCGGTCTTGAAAATGACAGCGTCTTTTGTCTTGTCATAAAATTTTCCGTCGCGCATACAGCCGTATTCGACAAACGGCTTTATGTCGTCCCAGAATTTTTCATAATCGGCTCTCTGCGTGTTAAACAGTGAATTGAGCTTATCGGAGATTTTTTTAGTGATATGCGCCGATACCTTGGAAACATATCCGCTGTTCTGAAGATAGCTGCGCGACACGTTGAGCGGAAGCTCCGGACAGTCGAGGACACCCTTTAAAAGCATCATATATTCCGGAATCACTTCTTTTATATTATCCGCGACGAAAACCTGGTTGTAATAAAGTTTTACCTGACCCTCCAGGTTTTCATATTCGTGAGCGAGCTTCGGGAAATACAGTATCCCTTTGAAATTGAGAGGAAAATCGGCGTTTATGTGAATATAGAACAGCGGCTCGCGCCAGTCGTCAAATACTTTTTTATAAAAATCACGGTACATTTCGTCGGTGCATTCGGACGCCGGACGCAGCCATAGAGGCGAGGTGTCGTTTATCGGCTTTTCGGATTCATTTTCCTCTCCGTCCTTTTTCTCTTTATCAGCATTTGCTTTTTTCTCTTCGGAGCTTTTGTCGATGAAATAAATGGGTACGGACATAAAGGCGCAGTATTTATTCAGTATCCCGTTCAGACGGGCTTTATCGAGAAATTCTTTTTCGTCGTCCGATATGTGCATAACGACTTCGGTTCCTCTGACGGTCTTTTCGCCTTCACCCATTTCAAATTCTCCCGTGTCGCTGCATTTCCAATATGACGCGGGCCCATCCTGAAAGGATTTTGTATTGATCTCGACATATTCGGAAACCATGAATGCGGAATAGAAGCCGAGGCCGAAGTGTCCTATTATTCCCGACGATCCGTCGGAATCGGATTTACTCTCGTATTTTTCAATAAAGTCAAGCGCGCCCGAAAGCGCTATCTGATTGATATACCGTTTGATTTCATCGGCGGTCATGCCAATTCCGTTGTCTGAGACGGTTATGGTTGAAAGATCCTTGTCGAGAGTGACCGTGATGCGGTATTCCGCTTCATCACCGGGCGCTTCGTTCAGTGACACGAGCCTTTTATGCTTTGTTACGGCGTCGCAGGCGTTGGAGACGATTTCGCGCAGGAATATTTCTTTGTCTGAATAAAGCCAACGTTTTATAATCGGAAAAATGTGCTCTGTCTGGACAGAGATCCCGCCCTTTTCAAAAGCTTTTTCTTTATTTTGCTCTGACATACAATTACCTCTTTTGCGTTGATTTATATTTTTATATTATAATGCATTTGGATTGCCTTGTCAATATTTAGGTAAGCATTCGACAGCTTTTTGGCGCGTGTATGCCGCAAATAAAAAACCATTTCAATCGCATTTTGCAGTTATTATTAACTCGGCAATTGAATATTTACATTTAAAGAGAAAAAGGCTTTAGTATATGGGCTTTTCTCTTAATAAGACAATATCATTTAGTTGCCGATTAATAAAACACGGACAGAATCCGTAAAACATAATCAATTTACATAGAAATGTAGATTTTTATTTGTACGTATGATATAATAACCGAAAACAAAGAAATTCGGAGATATAATTGATGAGAACTTCAAAAAGAGTTATTTGCGCCGCGTTGGCGGTGATTACCATACTCATGTGCTCGCTCGTCTCATGCTCTGAGACGAATTCCACGCTGATCAGCTTTAAGGACATGAAGCTTTCGACCAACGTGTTTTTGTTTCTGGTTTCGAGATATAAGACGACTTATCTGCAATATGCTTATCAGACTATGACCGGCAAGACAGTGGCGATCAGCGATCTGACCGACTATCCTGACTTCTGGGCTCAGCAGGTCGGAGACACTGCCGCGGAGACACGCGGTGCGGGCATTCTGCAAATGACGCTTTACGATCAGGAGGCAATTCTTTATTACGCGTGGTATGCAAAGGACAAGGGCATATCGCTTACATCCGCGGAAAAGGCATCGCTGAAGGAGACGCTTGATTCAAGCATCACCTCCGTATATAAAACAAAATCGGCGTTTGAGGCCGCGCTTAAGGAATTCGGGATGACATATAATCTCTATCTCGGATATCTCGAGCTTTCAAAGCTTTCTGAAAAAGGCAAAAGCTCTCTTTATGAAGCCGGCGGCGAGGCTGAAATAAACGACGCAAAGATCCTTGATTATTTCAAGAATAATTATTATACTACAAACAGAATAAAAATAAACGTCAAAACCGATGCCGACGGAAAGGAGCTTTCCGAAGAGGATGCGGCCAAAAAGACGGCGCTCGTTGACGAAATAATGAAGAAAATGGAGGACGGCACGCTGTTTGAGGATCTTTTGGAATACGACGAGACTTCGCCGGATACAGACAAGGCCTCTGCATACAAGGATGCACACAGAACCGAATCGCTCAGCGAAATCGGCGCGTCCGCATATTTTGACACGGTTAAATCGCTTGGCATAGGCGGCATAGGTAAAGCCGAGATCGGTTCAAACATATTTATAATAAAGCGTTATGCGCTCGACGAAGCAAAGGTTACCGATTATACCTCTACAATCAAGGGCATGCTGATGACTAAGGATTTTGCGACGAGATATTCGGCGCTCAGTCAGCTTTTTGTCGTGGATAAAAGCGTTTTTGATCTTTTAAACGTTTCAAATATCCCGTTGAATAAGATGTTTGGTTGAAAAGCAAGGAAAATTGATATGGACGGATACAGAGACGATCTGGAGCCTACCTCAAAGCCGGGAAAGGTTTTGAGATGGGTGGTGCTTGCAATAGCCGCTGCTTTATATTTGTTTTTGTTCGGAAGGCTTTATATTGCGCGGGACACATCGCTTACAAAGACCGTTATACTCGACCCCAATGCTGTATCAAGGCGTACGGAGAGCATTCTACAGCTCCCGATGCCCGATCGCAGCCCGCTTTATATGATTTCGAAAGTTGCGGCCGAAGGACACAGGGAGTTTTTCGGTGTCACACGCTGCGACCCGACCACGACAATGGATCCTGAGGGAAGAATACAGATCAGATATATCACATATCTCACAAGCGCTCACAATCTTCAGTTTTCCATGAAGGTTAATACAAAATATCATCCCGTCGATAAAGACGGATATCTGCCGTATGATATTTATATCACCGCGCGGTGTCCCGGAGGGCAGACGCATAAATATAATATGTCATACTGCGCATCGGAAAACACCTTAGGGTATTATACCTTCCGATTCGGATTCAACGACATAAATATAAACCTCGAAGAAGAAACGGTTTATCTTTATATTAAGGACGGGAACAAGACCCTTTTAAGTCTGAAGCTCGCCGGCCCCCAAACAAACACAAGTGAACTTAACTCTTATAACATCGAATATAGTTATCTTAAAGACTTAAAAAAATATAAAATATACGGAGAGGGAAAAGGAGAAGCAAAATGAAAAAGGGGATCAATATATGGTCGTTTCCCAGCGGCATGACTCTTTCTGAAAAAATTGTCATGGCAAAAAAAGCCGGGTTTGAAGGGATTGAGCTTTCGCTTGATGAGGAAGGAGAGCTTTCGCTTAAATCCGGCGAAAAGGAGCTTGGCGCGATAAAGAAGCTAGCATCCGATACGGGAATTTCTCTTCCGTCGCTCGCGTCCGGGCTTTACTGGGGAAATCCGATCACGTCATCCGACCCCGCGATAAGAAAACGTTCCGCGGAAATAACAAAGCGTCAGCTCGAGGCAGCTTCTATTCTCGGCTGCCGCACGATTCTTGTCCTTCCGGGCGTTGTCAACGCTGATTTTATACCTGGATGCGAGATCGTTGAATACGATGTGGCTTATGAAAGAGCTTTAAACGGGTTCAGGACGCTTTCTGAAACCGCAAAAGAATACGGTGTGTATCTATGCCTTGAAAACGTATGGAACAAATTCCTGCTTTCACCGATTGAAATGAAAACTTTCATAGACGAAATCGGAAGCGAATATGTTTGCAGCTATTTGGATGTCGGTAATACGATCGCTTTCGGATATCCCGAGCATTGGATTAAAATACTCGGCACCAGGATCAAGTCTGTTCACTTCAAAGATTACCGCAGCTCTGTCGGTACACTTGGCGGCTTTGTCGATTTACTTGCCGGCGATGTGAATTATCCGGCTGTAGTGAACGAATTGAACCGTACAGGTTATGACGGATGGGTATTCGGTGAAATGATCCCCGCATACAATCACTATTCCGATCAGATAATTTACAATACCTCCGCGTCTATGGACAGAATATTGAGCGGAAAATGAGCGCCTTGATTTGCCCCGTGTGTTCCTGCCCGTTGGCATTCCGTGAAAACAGCTCATATTCCCGCGCGTATGTGTGCGAAAAGGGTCACAGCTTTGATATATCTTCAAAGGGATATGTCAATTTTATGACCGGTGCCGGCGCGTCCGGATCGGGCGACAACGATGAGATGGCGAGGTCGCGCCATGAATTCCTTGAGGGCGGAGCATATGCGCGGCTTGCGGATTTTATGGCCGCGGAGCTTTGTGGCTTCAGAAACGGCTTATCTGATTCTGTTTTTGCTTTTTCCTTTTCCTTTGCCGATGCCGGGTGCGGAGACGGGTATTATACAGGACGCATGGTCGAGGCTCTGTCGAAAATCGGCGAAACCGATGCATATGGCTTTGATTTGTCAAAACGCGCCGTCATGCTCGCGGCGAAACGACAGGGAGCGTTATTCGCTGTTGCAGGAGTTTTTAAAATGCCGATTGCTTCGGACTCCCTGAACGCGGTGACAAGCATATTCGCTCCGGTCGCCGACGCGGAAGCGCACAGGACGCTGAAACCCGGCGGGAGGCTTTACGTAGTGTCACCCGGAGAACGCCATTTGTACGAGCTGAAACGTATTATATATGACGAGCCGTATGAAAATATTCTCAAAGCTCCCGAAAGAGAGGGATTTGAGCGGATTGAAGAAAAGCGTCTGTCATTTCCGGCGCATCTCAACAGCAACTCGGAAATAAAAGCGCTTTTCAATATGACGCCATATGCATATAAGACCTCAGAGCGCGATGTCGGCAAGCTTGAAAACGTAAACGAACTCGATGTGACCGCGGAATTTATTATTAACATATATGAAAAGAAGCCATGCAGGAAGCTTCATTATTAAAACGGCAATTAAATAATCCTTGTTTTACAGGAGAGAAAAGCCAATAAACATAAATCTTTTCACTTATTAACGGTAATTAATTAAAAGCAGAGTTAATAAAAGAAATGCTGACAGAAAAGAACAATAAATACTTTAAAAGCTTTTACGGGCTTTAAAGTGGCCCGTTTATAAATTGATGCGGGGCCTTTAAAAGCGGCCGTAGCTTATCTATCGAAAGGTGTTTTTCGTCATGACTCAAACAGCAACAAAAACACGGACAGCTTTATCGCTTGAAGAATGCTATGATATTTCCGACAGGATTCTGTCGGGGGTATCCGGCGTTTTTTTAGGAAAACGCGATAAGATAACAAATGTGCTTTGCGCGCTGTATGCGGGCGGGCATATATTGATCGAGGATGTGCCGGGCGTCGGAAAAACGACGTTGGCGACAGCTCTCGCGAAGACGACAGGGCTTAAATGCAACCGGGCGCAATTCACCCCGGACGTAACTGCCTCGGACATAACCGGCTTCAACATGTATAACCGGAAAACCGATGAGTTTGTGTACCGTGAAGGGCTTGCCATGTGTAATATTCTGCTTGCCGATGAGATAAACAGAACCTCTCCGAAAACACAATCGAGCCTTCTTGAGGCCATGGAGGAGAGAAAGGTGACGGTGGACGGGATCACATACGAGCTTCCGAAGCCGTTTATCGTTATCGCTACGCAAAACCCATCCGGTTATGTGGGGACATATCCGCTGCCGGAGGCGCAGATAGACAGATTTCTCATGAGAATTTCACTCGGATATCCCGATGCGGAATCCGAAAAAAGAATGATTATGGACAGAAAGTCCGAAAATCCGCTGGATCTGCTTGGGCCGGCTGCCGAAAGCGGCGGAGAAGCTGTCAGGACGATTCAGAATTACTGTTCGGGCGTATACATTGATGACCGTATTTATTCATATATAGTCGAACTCGTCGCAAAAACGCGTTCTCACCGCAGCCTTGAGCTCGGAGCGAGCCCAAGAGCGTCGGTGGCGCTTATGAAAGCTTCTCAGGCAGCCGCGTTTATAGATAAACGCGATTATGTCCTTCCCGAGGATGTAAAACGGGTGTTTGCGGTGACGACGGCTCACAGATTCGTTTTTAAACAGGAGGCGCGATTCGGAAAGCTCACCGCCGAAGCGGTCGCGGCCGAGGTGTTGGAATCAACGGAGACCCCGTTCATGGGTTCGCGGAGACGGTAATGAAACGTAATCTGCGTCGTTCGCGAATTACTTATCTGTGCATAATCATATTTGCCGTGATCTTCACGCAAGCGCTGCGCACTCCGCTGTCGACAGTGCTTTTTTGGCTTGTACTGACGCTTCCTGCTTTGACTTTGATTTACGCAGTGTTGACGCTTATGGCCGTGAGATACTCCGTCACCTGCCAAAGCCCCAGGATTGAAAGAGGAGGCGTAACGACGGTCTCATGCATAATAGAAAACGCGTCGGTATTTCCGGTGTTTTATCTTGAAGCGAACCTCGTGTATCCTGACGAAGCGGCGATAAATATTAACAGATCCACGCGTGAGCTGACTCTGTTTCCGATGAGCAGGGCCGCGATTCAAACGGATATAACCTTCGGATACAGGGGTAAATTCAAGATCGGCTTTGAATCTATCGTTGTTTACGATCTGCTGAGACTTTTTTCTCTGAGACTCAAAACAGGGCGTTTTGTTGTGATTGAGGTGTCTCCCCGCAGCGAAGCAATTGAGCTGTTTGACAACGGCTTTCAGGCCGCGGCCGGCGAAGCGTCCGGCTCGCATCTTTCGCATATAGAAAAGACCGACATATTCGGAATAAGAGAATATTTACCCGGCGACAGTCTTAAAAGTATACACTGGAAGCTGTCATCGAAAACTATATCCGGAGAATTCAATCCTCTTGTTAAAATTTATGCCAATGATGATACACGCCGCAGATATGTGCTGTGCGATCTTGAGGAGAGAGCCGGCGCGCTGCCGGCGGAAGCAAGGGCAGAAACCGATGCCGCCGTGGAGGTGACGCTGGCATGTGTTTTGTCGGGAGTACGAAACGGCGAGGGATGCACAGTCTTGTGGTATGATCACGGACAAGAGGATATTCACGCAGAGGAAATCACATGCGCACAGGATTATAACAAGCTTTTCAGGGCTATCTCATTTGTTGAAAGCTATCAGGCCGGTTGCTGTCCGGGGCTTTCGCATATGATGGCGGCCTGTACCGGAACGCCTGAATCAATGGAGCTTTATCTGATTACGGCGCAGCTGTCACCCGAGTTATTCAAAGCTGTTTCGGTATCGGTAAATGTAAGAACGGCAGTGTTTCCGGTATTTTTATCATTTAATAATAAAAGCTTTGAAAGTGAAAAGGCATTATTGCGGACGATTGGCATCGGCGCCGATATCGTAAACCGCAAAATGCCGATAAAAAACAATGATTGAACTTGTTGCCACATGCCTTTTCGGGCTGGAAGGCCTTTTGGGAGAAGAAATAGACGCGCTCGGATACGAGCGGATATCGACGATTGACGGCAGAGTCACCTTCAGAGGCGACATATCGGCCATTTCAAGATGCAATATATTTTTAAGATACGCTGAGAGGGTGCTGATACTAGTCGGAAGCTTTCCCGCGGAAAGCTTTGACGCTTTATTCGAGGGTACAAAAGCACTGGGATGGACGGACTGGATCGGACGCGACGACGCGTTCCCCGTTACCGGTCATTCAATTAAGAGCCGTCTGACGAGCATACCAGACTGCCAGAAAATCGTAAAAAAGGCTATCGTGGAAAGCATGAAGCCGGAATACGGCATATCCGTGTTTCCCGAGGAAGGGATCAGATATCGCGTAGAGTTTTTCATACTTAACGATACGGCCAATCTGATGATCGATACTTCGGGCGCTCCGCTTCATAAACGCGGATACCGGCCTGATTCCTCGGTGGCTCCGATAAGAGAGACTCTGGCCGCCGCGATGGCAAAGCTTGCGCGTCCGCGCGAGGAAGTGCTTTTCTGGGATCCGATGTGCGGCAGCGGCACTATTCCGATAGAGGCAGCGCTTATCATGACCAATACGGCGCCGGGAATGTTCAGGGACTTCGCCGCGGAGGAATTTTACGACATACCCGATTCGGCATGGAAAAACGCGCGTGAGGAAGCGAGAAGCGCGGTAATACAAACCGGATTCGAAGCGTATGCTTCGGATATAAGTCCGGAATGCGTAAAGCTGACGGAAGAAAATATACGCCGCGCGGGAATGCAGAAAAACATAAAGGCATTTTGCCAGGATGCGCTTAAAATCGAAACCGGAGGACGGCGCGGCACTATTGTATGCAACCCGCCTTACGGCGAAAGGCTGATGAGCGTGAGCGAAGCAGAAAAGCTTTATTCAGATATGGGGCACGCGTTCTCCGCTTCCGCGCTCGGAAGCTGGCAGATATATGTGATAACATCGTGTGAGGACTTCGAAAGGCTTTTCGGACGCCGGGCAGATAAAAAGCGCAGACTGTATAACGGAATGATCAAATGCACATATTATCAGTTTTTCCGTTCTCCCGCATCTAAAATGGCGCCGGGTGCCCTGAAATAACGCTGAATCGATTTATGGCCATGCCTTTCGATGAGCAACATCTTCAGGCGCTTTCGATTGCTGAATTTAAGATTATTTAACGCGAAAGCAAAAATTTGCTGATTGACAGCTCTGCTTCTGTTATTGTGACAGAAATTATTAAGCCAACATATGAAAAAAAGCTCATTTTCGTAATTTTATATATAATATGGAGTATTATTAATATGGATACTGCACAAAAGACAAAGGTTGCCGTAATAGGTCTCGGAAACAGAGGCTACGGCGAATTATCGCTTCTGCTTTTAATGGACGATGTAGATATCGTCGGAGTGTGCGACCTTTACGAGGATCGGGCCGAGGCCGGGAGGGCACTCGTGGAACAACAACGGGGATATTCGCCTTTTTGCACCACGGATTACAGGCGTGTGCTTGAGATACCCGGGCTTAAGGCGATCGTGACGCCGTCGTCATGGCGCAGCCATATCGGGATCTGTATTGACGCTATGAACGCCGGAATATACGCCGCGACAGAGGTCGGCGGAGCGTATTCGCTCGATTCCTGCTGGGAGCTGGTCAAGACATATGAAAGAACCGGCATTCCTTGCATGCTGCTTGAAAATTGCTGTTACGGACGTGAAGAAATGACCGTACTCAACATGGTTAAAAATGAACTTTTCGGAGAGCTTGTCCATGCCTCCGGCGCGTATCAGCACGATCTTCGCTATGAAGTTACCCACGGGCAGGAAAACAGGCATTACAGGCTCCGCAATTTCAGCAATAGAAACGCCGAGCTGTATCCGACTCATGAGCTTGGACCGATCTCAAAGTGGCTTGATATCAATCGCGGCAACAGAATGCTTTCGCTCGTTTCCATAGCATCCAAAAGCACAGGAATACAGAGCTATGTAAAAGAAAAGCTTCCGGCGGAGCATCCCGTACAAGGGAAGAAATTTACCCAGGGAGATATAGTAACAACAATTATTAAATGCTCGCGCGGAGAGACGATCATGCTTGAGCACGGCACAAGCCTGCCGCGTCCTTATTCGAGGGCAAACCGCCTTCAAGGTACTAAGGGCATATACATGGAGGATAAAAACTACGGCATATTTATAGACGGCATGAGTCCGAAGGAAGAGGTCTGGGAGCATTTGACCGATTATTACGACAGATACGAGCATCCGCTTTGGATGCAATACCGCGTAGACGGAGTTAAAGCAGGGCACGGGGGAATGGATTATCTCGTGCTTCGCGCATTCATCGAGGCGGTTCAGTCCGGAACGGACACACCGATAGATACATATGATACCGCGTCATGGATGGCCGTAAGCATATTATCGGAAAATTCTATTGCAATGGGCGGACACCCTGTCGCCGTACCGGATTTCACGAACGGACTATGGATGGAAAGAGCTCCGGCGGTTAGGAGCAAATACTGCCTCAACGAAGTGTGCGAGGAGTATTTTGAGTTTCTGAAGAAGAACTGACAGTTTTTGCGTTATTCACAACTCAAAAGGAGATGTTCGGAGATGAAAAGCGGCGATGGTAATAACGGCAAAACTGCCATAACAATACTGTCAGTGCTTTTGTTTGCCTGCGCGGCCGCGCTTTGTTTTTCACTTGTATTAAATTTCAGTAATAAAAAGGCCGGAGAAGAAACTGATAAAGAATTTGACGCGATAAATGAAAAAAACATATTGCTTTCCGCTCAGATTGCCGAAGCGGAAGAAAAGTCGAAAGCCTTAAGAACAAGCATAGCTGAAAAAGCCGATGAAATAGAAGAACTCAAAGCTCAGGCGGGAGAAAACGCGTCCAAATATTCAGGAACCATAAAGGAATATGAAAATAAAATAACATCGCTTGAAAATGAAAAGTACCGGCTCGAATCAGAGCTCACCGTCAGCGACCAGAAGATCCTGACCGTGCGCGGAGAGCTTAACAGCATCAATTCACAGGTTAATAAACTAAAAGAAAAAGTCAGCGACGATTCCGTAAAGCTGAAGCTTTACGAGGATATATTAAGCATCCAGAATGGGGCGGCAAATAAGCTCGTATCGCTCCTGTCAAATCCTCCCAAAAATGACAACGGAGACATTGCTCAGGTTTCGCTGTATTATGAAAATCTGGTGACCGGCGAAACGATGGAATACAACGCTGACAGCGAGATGTTCTCCGCAAGCCTTATAAAAGCGCCGTATATTTTAAATATGCTGCAAACAACAGAGCGGTATGCCGTGTGCTCGGTGGATGCGGAATCGGGAGTGAAAACATTTCTGCCCGAAAGCGGGATTTACGACTTGTCAGATATATATGTATATAACAAAGTCTCAGATTACCTCGGAGGCTCGGGCGTTATAAGAAACGCCGAAGACGGAGCGCGGTATACATATTATGAGCTTGCCGAGCTTTCGATCGCAGAGAGCGACAACATAGCTTTTGCGGCTCTCAGAAACAGATTCGGTTATGATGAGTTTTATAATTATTCTGCGTCTCTCAATGTCACGCTGGCAAAGAAGGGCGCTTTCTGGTATTCGACAGCGAGAAATATGGGAAGATATTTCAAGGATATTTACAGATATGTAAATTCAGGAGCGGAATACGCGGATTTTTATTCCGGATGCCTTTTGCGTGCCTCGCTCAGGACAATCATATGTCAGGCGGTGGCTCCGACGCCGGCGCTTCATAAATACGGCCGGGACTCGGCAAATCCGGTGTTTCATGACGCCGCTGTCGTACTTGACGAAAAAGCACCGTATGTCCTTGTAATAATGACCGAGCTCGGAGGAATAACATTTAATGATCAGGACTATGTCAGGCAGATAGCTTCGGCTGTAAACGAAATACATATTTCACTTAATCCGCGCGGTTAAAGCATTATTAAATTTTTTTACCGCAATTACGCTTGAATAAAATTCAAACCTGTGTTGATTTCGAGTTGTCTCCCCCAAAAAACTGTGTTATGTTAAAAGGAAGAGTTGCTGCAATGATTTATAACTTGTCATACTATTCCACACCGCTTGCTGACATAAGGCGCGAAAGATACATACCGTATCCGTGCGAAAATACAGGCAGTGTATTGACCCATTATGTGATTTCTCCCGATGTTTCAGGCAGAGGAGCGGAAATAGGCGAAATACTGCGCACACAGAGCTCCTCCGACAATTATTTGTTGCCAAAAACACGCTTCTCCGGTGACAACGGATGTACTTTTTCAGAGTGGTGTACAGATGAAACGCTAAATGAGGAATGGAAAAATACATCCATGGTGACTCACGAAATATGCCGGCTTTTCGCACCCGAATCCGGGCTTTTATTGCGTTTTACACTGAGAAGGATTTTTATCGGCGATGCTGAAAAAGCATTGTATACACAAGACGGCTATTTTGATCACAGCTTCTGTGAATACAGCCGCGACGGAGGAAAAAGCTTTTTCGGTCTGCATATACTCAAATACGAGCCGGGCGCTGATTATGATCCTGAAAACCGGCTCGATCCCGAATTCCTGACAAAGAACCAAATGTATTCCGGTTACAGCGCGGTGACGGATACAAACGGCAATGTCATAACAAGCGGCTGCGTCAATACGATCCTTGACGGCGAAACTGTGACGGGTGTCGCGGTGATGAAGGGCGTTTATGACAGAAAAAGCGCAGCATACAAATGGCGCGAAGCATCGAGGGTCGCCGTGCCTTTGTCGGTCTCGTCACGCGGATTAATGGAACCGTGGATGGTTTCTCTTTCTGACGGAAGGCTTTTGCTCGAAATGCGCGGCTCGTCAACTCCGTCGGTTGCGGGAAGAAGGTGGATCTCCGTGTCTGAAGACAACGGAGAGACCTGGGATTCTGTCAGAGCGATGACATATTCAGACGCTGCGCCTTTTTGGTCACCGTCGACTTTTTCAAGAATTCTGCGGCATTCACGCACGGGAAAGCTCTATTGGTTCGGCAATATATCTCCGACCCTGCCGGACGGCAACTGGCCGAGACGTCCGCTTTGCATCGCGCAGCTCGATGAAAATACCTGCGGCCTGATAAAAGAGACAAAATCCGATATAGATGATTATTTTCCCGGGTACGACAGCACGGATATGGTTCAGTTCTCTAATTTCTCCCTGAGGGAAGACGTTGAAACAGGTGAATTCTGCCTTTATCTTTCGCGTTACGGCGAAAGGGGCGGGCTGGACGACGGCGGTAAATACTTTGAGTGCGATGTTTTTGAATACAGAATAAAGCTTAAGGAGACAATCGGACGATGAACGTACTTGTAATGACCGATCTCGAGGGGATCACAAATGTAGACAGCATAGATATGATTCCGGCAGAAAATCCGGGTTATCTGATCGCCTGCGAAAATCTTATGGCCGATATTAACGCGGCGATAGAGGGACTTTGCGAGGCTGGTGCCGAAACGATTTATGTCATTGACGGGCATGGAGGCGGAAACAACTTTATTCCAGACACTTTGGACGGCAGGGCGGTACTGCTTAAATATCCGGAATGGGAAAACGCCGTCAGAAACGGCAAAATAGATGCGTTTATAGAGATCGGTGCGCATGCGATGGCAGGAACCCAGAATGCGTTTCTCGACCATACTCAGAACAGTAAAAAGTGGTTTGATTATTCCGTAAACGGGCGCCCGAGCGGAGAGATAGCACAGGGAGCGATATTCGCCGCAGCATACGGAGTACCGTTTGTCATGCTCAGCGGAGACACGGCGGTGTGCGAAGAAGCGCGCAGGTTTTTCGGAGATATCGAATGCGCGGCGGTCAAGCAGGCTACCGGCAGGAACAAAGCCAGAAGCCTTCCCGCCGATGAAGCGAGAAGCATTATTCGGAACTGCGCAAAAAGATCCCTTGCGCTCACAGGTAAAATAAAACTGTATAAGCCTTTGCTGCCGCTTGAGTTAATATTTACATTTCAGAGATGTGATTATTGCGATGAATACGAATCACGTCCCGGCCTTGAAAGAACCGGACCGCGTACGCTGAGAAAGCTTGTCAATAAAGTGGAAAGATATACGGATATTCTGCTTTAACCGTATGATTAAATGGCAATCTCACAAAAGTTATTAATCGGACATTACTAATTTCCGGGTTAATAATTATTTACTGCCGCATTAAAAAATCAATATATTATAAAATGGTAGAAACATGATAAACTGCGCTGAATATATAATTCGGTTTTTTCACGAAAAAGGAATAGACACAGTTTTTGATTATCCGGGGAACGCCGTGATAGAGTTATATCGGGCAATGAGGAGCGAAGGCGGCATATCAGGTGTCACAGTACGCCATGAACAGGGCGCCGTGCATGCCGCCGCCGGATACGCGAAGGCGAGCGGACGCGTGGGAGTATGTATAGCGACCTCCGGTCCGGGTGCGGCAAATCTGGTGACGGGGCTTTGCGATGCAATGCTTGATTCCGTTCCTCTCATCGCCATTACCGGACAGGTTGACCGCGCCAGCGTCGGTCATGATGCCTTCCAGGAGTCGGATATAACCGGGATAACAATACCTGTCACAAAGCATAATTTTTTATTGAAAAGCCCGGATATGCTTCCTACGGTTTTGGACGAGGCATATACGATAGCAACCTCCGGACGTCCCGGACCTGTGCTGATAGACATTCCTAAAGATATTCTCGGTTCTGAATCGCGCGGAGAGCCGCATCCGGTACTTCCGCACAAAAGAACATATAAAAACGCGCTCCCGGATATGAAAGACCGTGTCGTCAGCCTTATGAACGGATGTTTCCGTCCGATAATTCTTTGCGGCGGCGGAGTTGTGTCCGCGGGAGGATCTGACGCAATGAAGCGTTTTTCGGACATAAACGCAATTCCCGTGACGTACACAATGATGGGAAAGTCCGCGTACTGCGGAATTTCGCCGCTTTTGCTTGGAATGGCAGGGATACACGGAGATACAGATGCGAACATGGCGCTGGCAAAGGCGGATCTCGTGCTTGCCGTGGGATGCAGGTTTTCGGACAGAACATGCCCAGATCCGGAGAGATTTACAGACAATAAGATTGTGATACACGCAGATATAGATGCGGCGGAGCTGAATAAAAATGTGTTTTCGATATGTCCGGTAGTGTCGGACGCGCGGGATTTCTTTGAATTCCTCGAATCGGCGGAGTTTTCGGAGGAAAAGCGTTCGGCCTGGGGTCATTGGAGTGAAAAGCTGTCAAAAAAGCGGCAGACTTCAGATGCTTACGAAGAAACAGATGAAGAAGAAAACAAAATGACCGCTTATATGCGGAAGCTAATGAACGTGGCCGGAGATGCCGTTATTATCACCGATGTCGGAGAACACCAGCTTATCGCCGCGCGGGAATTTACACCTATGTCTCCGCGCAGCTTTATTTCTTCCGGAGGATTGGGTACGATGGGCTTCGGGCTTCCGGCGGCGATCGGCGTATATGAAGCAATGAGAAATGATATCCGTCAGAGACCGGTCGTTCTTATCACCGGCGACGGATCGTTTCAGATGTGCATACAGGAGCTGGGGACGCTGAAGCAGAGAAATTCACCTTTGAAAATATTTCTGTTCGACAATTCGTCCCTTGAGCTTGTGGAGAAATACAATAGAAAGCTTTATCCCGGCTCTTCCGAGCTTTTCCCGGAAAGGTTTTTTCCGGATATGTCGTTTCTTTGCGCGTCATACGGAATAAAGTATATTCCGGCGGGCGTAATCAGCGGATTTGAAAATATATGCAGAGAAGCATTCGGCTTTCCGTCAGCTTCGATCGTGCATATTAAAATATGAAATACAGGAAGACTGGTTTATGAGATGAAGCACACAATTGTTGCGAAGGTAGATAACAAGCCCGGCGTCGTATCCCGGATATCCGGCCTTTTTACAAGAAGGGGATATAATATCGACAGCCTTGTGACCGGAGTGACGGAAAATCCGGATATATACCATCTCACGATAACCATGGATGGCACAGATGCTGAAATATCGCTGCTGATCAATCAGCTGGGACGCATAATGGAGGTTATCGAAGTGTACTGCACGGATAATCTGCCGCACGTCACCCGCGAATTCATGCTGCTGAAGGTGAAATGCGGCGTTTCGGAACGCACGGTTCTTTTACAGCTTGCGGATATACTGAAATGCAAAATAGTCGGTCTTGGCGATGAAAGCCTGATTATAGAAGCCACCGGGGATGGCACGAAGCTTGATTCTGTGGTCAGGTCTTTCGAAAGTTATGGGATACTCGACGTCGTAAGGAGCGGAGCGATAAGCGTGCTCGTATAAAGCTGATATTATCACCCTTATATAGTTTCGACATGTCTGTTTTGTGTTCAGGACAAGCTGCTCGCGCATGGTAAAAGACATAATTATGATCATATTCCGAAACAATCCTTGAATGGATGTTTTATCTTATGTATAAAGCTGTTTTCGTAATTGTGTATAATGTAGAAAATACAATATGAAATTTGTGCATAATCTACAAATGGCTTTGTTGTAAGTGTATCAAATTATAAAAATCAAAAATAACCGCAGCGGAAAAGTAATTAAAATATAAATATTATCATTCACAAATCGTAATTATGATAATTTATAACTGCTTCGATTCTATTCTCAATAACGCCGATATAATAATATAATATTTATTTACGGATTTCAAATGCATAATTTATATTACAGATTTGTGCATAATGATATATCGAATAATTGAGATTGTAAAAAATCGGTCATAAAGTTCATAATTCAATTCCGTTTTGAATTCCATGTGACAAAACCATGACCACAATATGGTCGTGCTTGACAAAAAAAGCTGAATATGCTATTATAACCGTATATAAAAATCGGTCAGTGTGTCTGTTAGAGCGGTTTTTGCTCATTTGTCATGCTGTGCCGTTGTATTATTAAGCCTTTTCTCCGTCCGATAAGACGGCCGGAGCTAAAACTTACGCGCAAATGCAAATTCTTAGGAGGAAACCCGAATGAAAAGAGTCCTGTCAAGGACACTGGCCGCGTTCATTGCATGCCTTATGTTCATGAGCGCGCTCGGTGTAAATGTGTCCGCAGCTGAAACTTCCGATACGGATAAAGCTACAAAGCTCGAACAGATTAAAGAGCTTTTGTCCGCGATCACTTATGACGAGTACTCGGCGCGATACAGCAATATCGCCCGCGGTACCTCAAAAGTAACTATCAAGGGCAGTGATTACAACGCATCCGAGACGACCGCGAAGGTTACCGTGAACCCAAGCGATGTCGATGGCAGCAACGGATCCGTGCTTGTGCCCGAGGAAGGCGATGTCACCTTCAATTTCAACATGCAGACGGAAGGCATGTACAAGATTACCATTGAATATTATCCTTATCCCGGAAGATCCACAACGATAGAGCGCGCGCTGCTCATTGATGGGAAATATCCTTTCAAAGAGTCACGCTATCTATCGTTAAGCGGCGTTTGGAAGGACAAATATCTCGAAGGAGAAGGAACGTCACGCGGCTTTGAGCTGGATATGTACGGCAACGAGCTGCGTCCGACGAAAACGGAATCACCGGAATGGCGCACCATGGACTTCATCGAGTCCACCGGTTATTATCTTGAGCCGTTCGAATTCTACATATCCGCGGGAGATCACACTCTCACACTCGGCGAAGTTAAAGAGCCGATCATCATCAAGTCGATCACTCTACAGCCGGCTGAGGATACAATTTCCTACTCCGAATACAAATCAAAATACGACGCAAAAGGCGCGAAGACAGCGGATGCCGAACCGGTAAGAATTCAGGCCGAACATCCGGATGCCTCCTCCGCGCAAATCATCTATCCCTTAAACGACAGAACCTCTGCCATTACGGAACCGCAGGATCCGTCCCTTGTCTGCCTTAACACGATAGGCGGGGATAAATGGCAAACAGTCGGAGATTGGGTAAGATGGAGCTTCACGGTTCCCGAAACGGGCTATTACAGAATAGCTTTGCGTTATTTACAAAACTTTTCATCCGGTCTTTATGTCTCCAGAAAAATAAAAATAGACGGCGAAGTACCTTTCGCAGAAGCCAAGAAATGCAAATTCAATTATAATGACGATTGGAGTGTTCAGACACTCGGAAACGGCGAAACCGAATACGAATTTTATCTTGAAGCCGGCAAGGATCATATGATTGAAATGGAGGTCGTTCTCGGTGATATGGCCGATATCCTCCATCAGGTCGAAGTCGCGATGACAACTCTCAACAACTATTATCTCAAGATATTGATGCTGACTGGTCCCACGCCGGATATTTACAGAACATATAAATTCGACGAACAGCTCCCCGAAGTGTTTATGGGGCTTCAAACATATTCAAAGCTTTTCTATAAGATATCCGATGAACTTGAGGCGATAATAGGAAGCAAAGGCGAAAATTCTGTCATTCTCGACAATACCGCGTTCCTTTTGAGCAGAATGAACAGCGATTATCAGATTGCAAAGAATTTTTCCACTTTCAAGGATTATATCGGAAGCCTTGGTACGTGGATAATGAACACGAAGAATCAGCCGCTTCTTTTAGATTATATCGAATTCACTCCGGCCGGTTCGAAGCTTCCGCAAGCGAACGCAAACTTCTGGCAGGCGTTTGCTCATGAATTCTCTTCCTTTATAATGAGCTTCTTTGCTGATTACAACTCGCTGGGAGCAAAAGACAACGGAACAGGAAAAGATCTTCCCACAGTAGAAACATGGATCTTCTCAGGCCGTGACCAGACTCAGATAGTCAGAAGCATGATTAATGATGATTTTATGAGCGCCTATAATATAAAGATAGATTTGAAGCTGGTCGCCGGAGGCACTCTTCTTCCCGCCACGCTTTCCGGAACAGGTCCTGACATTGCTCTTTCTCAGGGATCCGGAGACATTATTAACTATGCGATACGTTCGGCAGTTATGGGTATCAACCCCGCGGCATATGAACCGGAGGAAGGTAAGACCTATACTGATGCCGAGCTTGATACGATGGCAAAGAACCGAGAAATTTTCTCTGACTATGATCAGATAGTAGCGGAACGTTATGATCCGTCGGCGCTCATCCCGCTTACTCTTTACGGTAAATCATACGGACTTCCCGAAACCCAAAGCTTTTCGATGCTATTCTACAGAATGGATATATTGGCGAAGATTGGTATAGAGGTTCCGGAGACATGGGACGATGTATACGCGATAATACCCGCGCTCCAGAACAACAACCTTCAGTTCGGTATGCCAAACTCTTTGGCCGGCACATTGCTTTTCATGTATCAGAAGAACGAACCATTGTATAAGCCTGCTGTGAACGACAACCCGCTTACATACGGTATGCAGATAAATCTTGACAGCAACGTCGCTCTCGACAGCTTCAAGCAGATGTGCGAATTTATAACAATGTATAATTTCCCGAAGGATTATGATTTCGCCAACCGTTTCCGCTCGGGTGAAATGCCAATCGGTATAGCGGATTACACTACATACAGCCTTCTTACAATATTTGCTCCCGAAATACGCGGACTTTGGGAATTCACTCTTATCCCCGGTACTCCTGACGCATCCGGGCAAGTCAATCATTCTGTGAACAGCGGCGTTTCCGCGGTTATGATGATGCGCGGATGCAAAGACGTTGAAAGCGCGTGGACATTCATGAAATGGTGGACGGGTGAACAGGCTCAGGGAAGATACGGAAACGAGCTTCTCGCTCTTCTGGGACCTTCCGGGCGTCATCCAACCGCGAACCTTAACGCTCTTTACAAACAGCCCTGGCCCAGCGCAGACAGAAAGAACCTTGAAGAAGGCTTCAAACATCTGACCTCAACGCCTGAAATGCCGGGCGGCTATATTATTTCCAGAGACGTTCAATTTGCTTTCCTTAAAGTTTATAACGATAATACGGTTCCGATTGAAACGCTTCTCAATTACATTGAAGACATGAACAAAGAACTTTCGAGAAAGCGGGAAGAATTCAATCTTCCGACGCTTGACGATCCCACAACATGGCAAACAGCCCAAAAATAATAAAGTAAGGAGAGAATTTTCATGTCGGACAACAATGCCGTACAGACAAAAAAGCCCAAGACACGCGGCGAAATGACGAATTTTCAATGGACGCTTCGAGAAATGAGAGTAAATAAGGTAGCTTACTTTTTACTTGCTCCATTCTTCATCCTGTTCTTCATTTTCACTGTGCTGCCGGTTATTTTATCTTTGTTTTTCAGCTTTACAATATTCAATATGCTCGAACCGCCGAAGTTCGTCTTTATGGACAACTACATAAGACTTCTGCTCGACGATGACATATTTCTGCTTTCAGTAAAAAACACATTTTTCTTCGCTGCGATAACCGGGCCTTTATCTTATTTCCTTTCGTTGATGTTTGCCTGGTTCATCAATGAGCTTACTCCCAGAATAAGATCAATCGTAACGCTGATATTCTACGCTCCGAGTATTTCCGGAAATGTATATCTGATTTTTACGATTCTGTTTACCACAGACCAACATGGTCTGGTAAACGGTACTCTTATGAAATATGGTGTAATCACAAAGCCGATAGCATTTTTCGCCGATCCTAAATGGATAATACCCCTCGTAATCGTTGTCGCTCTTTGGATAAGCTTAGGCACATCGTTCCTTGCCTTTATCGCCGGTTTCCAGATAGTCGACAGAAGCCTTTACGAAGCTGCCGCCGTGGACGGCGTGAAGAACAGATGGCAGGAGCTTTGGTTCGTGACTCTGCCCTATATGCGCCCTCAAATGATGTTCGGCGCAATTCTCGCCATAACCGGTTCTTTCAGTTTCGGAGGCATCATAACAGGTCTTTGCGGCTTCCCAAGCCCGGATTACTGCGCGCATACCATGATGCATCATCTTGAAGACTACGGCAATTTGCGTTTTGAAATGGGATACGCTTCCGCGATAGCGGTTCTGCTGTTCATATTGATGATCGGAAGCAACGCCGTCGTCAGAAAATTGCTGTCAAAGGTAGGTACCTGATCATGAGTAAGCTGAGAATCAGAAAATCAAACCATGCCATGAACCGCTCTTTCAGCGGGGATGTCGGAATCAATATTATACTGCTGATATTCGGCGCGTTCATGTTTCTTCCGATGCTTTATACAATACTTCAATCGCTCAAACCTCTTGACGAGCTTTGGATATTCCCTCCCCGGCTCTATGTAGTAAATCCTACCGGAAAGAATTTTTCAGATCTCTTTAAGCTGATGTCAGCTTCGCAGGTTCCGTTTTCGAGATATATATTTAACACTGTGTTTACATCTGTAATCGGAACATTCGGAAACGTAATGTTATCATCTTTTGCGGCTTATGCGCTTGCAAAAATAAAATTCCCAGGAAGAAAGTTTTTCTTCGATATTATAGTATACTCACTAATGTTCAACGCGACCGTTACCGCAATCACCAACTTTATCACAATGAGCCTTCTCGGATGGGTTGATACATATCTCGCAATCGTCGTTCCCGCTTTTGCGTCTACCCTCGGCCTATACCTGATGAAGCAGTTTATGGAAACAAGCGTTCCCGACAGCGTGCTGGAATCCGCGCGTCTTGACGGCGCAAGCGAAATGAGAGTTCTGTGGACAATAGCGATGCCAATGGTAAAGCCTGCGTGGCTCACCCTGATAATATTTTCGTTCCAGGGATTGTGGAACCAGGGCGCATCGCTTTACATTCATAGCGAACAGCTCAAGAGCTTCGGATACGCAATCGGACAGATCATAAGCGGAGGTATCGTCCGCGCCGGCGCAGGAGCCGCGTCCACAGTCGTAATGATGTCGGTGCCAATTATAGTATTCGTAGTATCACAAAGTAATATTATAGAAACAATGTCCACATCGGGCATGAAGGATTAAGGAGGATATGATGAAAAAATTTGCTAGAATCCTTATAATTGCTTTATGCCTGGCAACGGCATTTTCCGTCGCCGCTGCGGCAATAGTACCATATACTTCATATACATATGATTTGGAAAGATGGATGCTTGAAAGCCCGCACGCATATGTTCCGGATCGTGTAATTGATTCTAAATTTATGGGTCTGGTCACTCCGCTCAATGATCCGACTGATATGTTCATCGATGATACTGGAAATGTATATATCGCCGACGCAAAAAATAACAGAATCGTAATATGCGACGGTAACTACAAACCGTTTATGTTTCTCGACACATTTGTCAACAGCGAAGGAGTACTCGATGAGCTGACAACGCCGTCAGGAATATTCGTAAATGAGAAGTATATTTATGTTGCGGATACGGACAATTACAGGATCGTTGTTTTTGAACGCAACACCGGAAAATTTGTACGTATTTTCGAGGAACCGAAGGGTGATGTTTTTCCGGAAAACCATATATACAAGCCTGTCGCTCTCGCGGTTGACCATGCGGATAGAATGTATGTAATAGGTGCAAATACCCATTATGGTGTAATAGCATTGAATTCAGACGGAGTATTCACGGGATTTCTCGGAGCACAGACAGCCTCTCTTAACGCGTGGGAAATATTCTGGATGATGATTCAGACAAAGGAACAGAAAGCCAACCAGAAAAGCGTTGTTCCTACAGAATATAACAATATTACCATAGATCAAAGCGGCTTTATTTATGTAACAACAAATACTGTAGATGAAGGAGCTTTGATCAGCGCAATAGAAGGCAAATCTAAAGCAGGAACATATATGCCGGTGAAAATGTTAAATCCGAAGGGTGACGATGTAATGACCCGTTCCGGATTTTACCCGCCGGCGGGCGAGCTGCTTTGGTTTTTCGCAAACACGAACGGACAATCTGCGGGTGTCTCAAGCATCATCGATGTTGCTCTCGGCCCTGACGGGATGTGGAGTATTGTCGACTCGAATCGTCAGAAGATATACACCTATGACCACGATGGAAAGCTTCTGTTCGTTTTCGGTGAAAAGGGAACTCAGATAGGTCAGCTTCAAAGCGTTTCGTCTATATGCTACAAAGGGACCGATCTTCTTGCAATGGATAAGACGACGGACTCTATTACAGTATATAAACGTACAGATTACGGTGATTTCATAGCAGCTGCTCTCCAAAACAATACAGAGAGAAACTATAATTCTGCTGTAGACTACTGGAAGGAACTGCTTCAGAGAAACGCGAACTTTGATCAGGCTTACATCGGAATCGGCGATTCGCTTTACAGAGAAGGAAAATATCAGGAAGCATTCGAATATTATGAGGTTACTTACTCGGTTCAGAAATGTTCCGATTCCTTCAAAAATATTCGGAAACAATGGATAGAAAAATATATACTCATTATACCGGCGGTTATAATTTTAGTAGTGCTGTTGTTATCAAAATTCTTTAAATATGCTAACAAGGTTAATAAAGCCGGTCAGGTAATGAAGGAAAAGAGAACACTGAAAGAAGCCGTGCTTTACGGATTCCATGTGATTTTCCATCCTTTCGACGGATTCTGGGATTTAAAGCATGAAAAACGCGGTAATTTAAAAGGTGCTATTTTCATTATTGCTTTTACCGTAGTTGCATTTATATACCAGGGGCTTGGAAAGGCATTTATTTTCAGTCCTTACAATCAGGGAATTAACTTCTTCGGCGAAATTCTTTCTGTTTTAACACCGTATTTCCTTTGGTCACTTGCCAACTGGTGTCTTACGACTTTATTTGACGGCGAAGGAAGCTTCAAAGATATATGTATCGCCACGGCATATTCAATGCTGCCGCTGCCGTTAATGATCATACCGGCGACTCTTTTGACAAATGTCATAACTATTGAAGAAGCATCGCTTGTCAATCTCTTCGTACAGATAGCATATATATGGATGGGATTCCTGTTATTCTTCGGAATGATGGTGACACACGATTATTCACTATCAAAGAATATCCTTACATCTCTCGGCACACTTGTTGGAATGGCGTTTATCATGTTCGTCGGAGTTCTTTTCTCAGGACTTCTCGCGAAGCTCTTCCAGTTCTTTTATAACATTTATGTCGAGCTCTCATACCGAATGTAACTGTAACAGAATTAAGAAAGGAGCAAATTATGAAAATCAAGCAAACGATTTCAATTCTGCTGACCACTTTTATGTTGGCGGGAACTCTCTCTTCTCTGTCTGTACAACCGGTATCTGCGGCAGATGATGAAAAAGAGAAAATTAATTATATCACAACATCGTATGCGAATCCTGAAGAAAAGCTTGCGACGATGACAATGGTATATTCCGCCAACGGAACCGAGTTTTATTATCAGAATGAAACCGGTGAAGTAGCGGTCAGGAATACAACGACCGGTCAGATTCTTTTTACTAATCCATACGATGTCGGAAGCGAAAAAACATACGGATCCGAGACCGTTAAACAGAAGATCCTGTCTCAGATATTGCTGAACTATACTACGCTTTCAACAAACACGACGTATGATTTGTCCAGCTATACGGATGCAGCTCTGAAGAATCAGATTGCGCTCAAGATGATAAAGGGCGGAATCAGGGTTGAATATACTATCGGTTCGACATCAAAAAGGCAAATCGTTCCGAGAAGAATATCGAAGGAGCGCTTTGAAACGCAAATTATTGATAAAATAACAGATAGTTTTGTCAAGGGAAAAGTAGCAGCGTTCTATATAATAAAAGATCCAAAAGATCCAAATTTGAATGATAAGCAGCGCAAGGAAATGATTGCGTCACTGCCTATTACTGAGAAATTCCCAGTATATGTTATATCTTCGGATGTTAACCAAAATGAAATCAACACACTGGAAGGTTTCATAAAAAAATATACGGATTATACTCTTGAAGACATGATGGCAGATCACGCGGAAACCGAATACGTTCTCGGAAACGCGTCGCCTCCTGTTTTCAAAATGGCGCTTGAGTATAAGATAGATTCTGACGGCGGGTTTACAGTCACGATGCCTGCGCGCGGAATACAGTTTGACGCCGCGACATATTCGTTGAACAATATCGATATACTTCCGTATTTCGGCTGCGGCAATATCAGCGAAACAGGATACGGCTTTGTGCCTGACGGAAGCGGAGCGATAATAAGATTCGAGGATGTCGCAGACGCAAATGTTACTGTTGCCGCTCAGCTCTACGGCAACGACAGCGCATTCCACGATGAAACGTTTGGAACCGCTTACGGCGGAAACATGGAAATTTGGAGACTGCCGGTATTCGGAATAGTAAGAAACTCTGAATTTTCATATGTCAAAAAAGTAAGCGAACAGGTTCAGAAAAAAGACAGCGACGGAAATCCGATGGTAGATGAAAACGGCTCTCCTGTCATGGAGACTGTAGAAAAGACAGTTACTGAAAAGGACACCGTCACTCACGGCTATGTCGGAATAATCACCGAAGGCGAGAGCCTTTCAAGACTTCAATACAACGGCGGGGGCTCCGTCAATCCATATCAGACAATGTTCATGAAGGTGTTTCCGAGACAGACAGACTCATATCCGCTGTCAGGACTTACCGTTTCAGGCGGCACCGCAACCTATACAGTACAGTGCAAACGCAGATATGTAGGAAACTACACTATCAAATTCAAAATGCTGTATGATAAGGATGCCACATATGTCGGAATGGCAAAAGCATACCGAGATTACCTTATCGGCAATGGAGAGCTTTCAAAGCTTGAAAACACAGGAGATATTCCGCTTTATATCGAAACAATGGGAGATATCGACGCTATCGAAAAGAAAGTCGGAATGCCTGTAAACGTAAAAAAACCTCTTACAACCTTTGATCAAGCCCAGACAATACTTCAGGAGCTTATGGACGCAGGAATAAAGAATCTGAATCTGAAGTATATAGGATGGTACAACGGCGGACTTTATAATACTCCTCCCTGCAAGCTTTCTGTTGATAGCGTTCTTGGCGGTGAAAACGGGCTTAAAGCGCTGAACGAATTTGCGGAAGCAAACAATATAGGTTTATTCCCTGATTTTGATTATCTTTATGTTCATTGGAGAGAGACTTTTGACGGATTCAACATGCGTCAGGATGCAGCTCAGACTGTAGAAGGCAGATTTGCGCGCCAAAAATACTATTTCCCTGCAGCTCAGGCTTACTTTAATGCGGGTCCTCCGCTGATCTCCTCAAATGTAATACTGTCGTTCTATTCTAAGATTAAAGATAAATTCAATTCCTATGGAATTAAAGGCATATCCTTTGAAACAATGGGTCAGGCCCTTAATTCTGACAATAACGATGAAGCTCCGCTTAACCGCGAGGATTCAAAGGAATTGATTATTGATTTTCTTAAAAATGCTGTTGCTGATGGCAAAGAGGTTGTTGTAAGCGGCGGAAACGCATATACCATACCGTACGCAACTCACATTCTTGGTGTTCCGCTTGACAGCAGCAACAGAAACTATGAAAGCGAAAATGTTCCGTTCATAGGAATCGTACTCCATGGTTATAAAGAATTTTCCGGAACTGCAATAAACCTTGCCGGCGATTATAAATACAATTTTCTCAAGCTGATTGAGAACGGTGCTGACCCATACTTTGTTATGTCATATGACAACACAGCCACACTTAGAAATTCGGATTACAGCCGTTATTACTCCGTACAGTACTCAATTTGGAAAGATGACGTCATATCGACGTATAAAGAACTGAATGATGTCCTGTCAAAAGTGAGAACAGCAACCATAGAAGCGCATGGACTTATCGATTACAGAGTTGTTCAGGTGACCTATTCGAACGGTGTCAAATTCATCCTCAATTATAATAACTATGAGGTTGAGATAAACGGCGAAAAGATCCCAGCGCTCGGTTATCTTGTGAAATAGAAAGGGTGGTATGCAGCTTATGAACAGCGGAGCAGCGGTAAAACAAATACCGAACACACAGGTTAAAAAGCGTCGCAAAACCAAATCTCTCGATAAAAAAAAGGCGAGAATGGGTTGGATTTTTGTACTACCCTTCGTTCTCATCTTCGTGCTTGTATATGTCCCGATAGTATTTGATTCAATCAATTACAGTTTTAATGAAATAGAAATCCTTTCCGGCGGCGGATTCGACCTTGACTATGTGGGGTGGGATAACTACACATACGCTTTGATGGAAGACGCAAATTATGTTCAGGTTCTGACGACAGGCATACAACAGCTGATATTTGATATACCGGCAATCGTCATATTCTCTTTGTTTATGGCAGTCCTGTTGAATCAGAAGATGGTCGGACGTACCTTTTTCAGAGCGGTATTTTTCATTCCAGTAATTCTTTCTACCGGTATAATTGAAAGAATTGATACAGACAACCTCATGCGGACGGCAATTGACTCCGGAGTCGGTATTGAGACAGGCGATGATCAGATGAAAAACCAGGCTTCGCAGGTCATATCGATGATGGATGTTCGTGCCTTATTTGAAAACATGAAGGTCGGACAGGATCTTGTTAAATATGTCGTTCAAATGGTCAATAACATATATAACATTATAAACCGTTCCGGCGTACAGATGCTTATATTCCTTGCGGGGCTCCAGTCCATTTCGCCCGCGATTTACGAATCGTGCACAATGGAAGGTGCCACCGCGTGGGAGACCTTCTGGAAAATTACCTTCCCGATGATTTCTCCGATGATACTCGTCAACACGGTTTATACGGTAATTGACGCGTTCACATCACAGAACAACACGGTAATGCAATATATTCAGAAAGTCGGCATAATGACAGACGGTAACGTAAAATCTTCCGCAATGAGCTGGATGTACTTCCTGATCGTAATGCTGATAATATCTGTTGTTGCGGCATTGCTGAGCGCGTATGTATTCTACCAGCGCAAAGATTAAGAAAGGAGGAGACAAAAATGAATAATACCGATATAAAAACAGCTGAAAAGCTCAAGCATTCCGGAAAAAATTTAAATATCAATAAAAACGCGAACGCAAACAAGAAGATCAAGGTTGACTTCGAGGGAAAAACCAGCGCCGGAGAAAGATTCCGTCTTCGTGTATTCTCACTGTATTTTCTTAAAAATATCGTCTGGGTCATATTCAGACTCGTCCTCCTTCTTGGAATATCCTACGTTATAATCCTTCCCTTTGTGACAAAAATCGCCGGTTCGATCATGAGTCCGGACGACTTCCTGGACGTAACCGTAAAATTAATTTCAAAATATCCGACACTTGACACCTATAAGTACATCATTACTGAAAATAAGTATCTTACAGCGCTTTCCAATACGGCTATTCTTTCGCTTTTATGCGCAGTCGTGCAGATGTTGACCTGTGCTGTTGTTGGATACGGATTTTCGAAGTTTAAATTCCGCGGCAACAAGTTCCTGTTTTTATGTGTTGTTTTCACGATGATCGTACCTCACCAGACGCTTCAGCTTTCTATGTTCATGAAGTTCAGATATTTCGATATCTACGGAATTTATAGCTTTATATATAAAACATTTAATCTCGAATCGTTTTATACTATAGGCAAGGATAAATTCTTCAGGTTTGATTCAGTGAATCTCATCAACACATATTGGCCGCTCGCCATTCTCTCTTTCGGCGGACTCGCGTTTAAGAACGGACTTTATATATTTATTATGCGTCAGTTCTATAAAGGCGTTCCTGATGAGCTTGAAGAAGCGGCGTATGTCGATGGCTCCGGTGTTATAAAAACCTTTGTGAAAATCATCATTCCTCTTTCCATACCGATGATGGTCACAGTATTCCTATTCGCGTTTTCGTGGCAGTGGTCGGACAACTTCTATACAAGCTTCTTCTTTACAAAAGAAGGACTTTATTTGATGCCTCACATTGTGAGCGTTCCGAAAACTTTGGAAAAGGCATCTCAGCTGCTTCCTAATGCCGCGGCGTATCAAAACGCAATAACAAGCACATGCGGACTCATGATAGTATTTCCTCTTATTATACTCTATTGTTTCTGCCAGAATTTCCTTATCCAGGGAATTGAGAGATCCGGTATAGTCGGCTGAAATTATAAAAAAAGAGAAGCTCCCCGCGGGAATATTTCCGCGGGGAGAAATTTTTTGAGACAAGATTTCGCTTTTATTTATGAAAATACGAAAAAGTTATTGACAAATAAACCTCTTTGTGATATTATAATAAACTGCATATTAATTCGCGCAAAAAAGAAAAACTGTAACATTTTTGTAAATATACGGCATTCTAAATGTAAAATTTACGCGTTTTCATAGAAAATACAGTTGTGAATATGAACCGGGAATTTTCAAAGACTGATTTTGAATGGAGTGGTTGTTTTATGATGAAACCTTGCCAATTGGGCAACAACGTGCGCATGAGCTTTTCCAAGATCAACGAGACACTGGAAATGCCGAACCTTATCGAGGTTCAACGGAGATCCTACGAATGGTTTCTTAACGAAGGCCTTATGGAGGTGCTGCGCGATGTATCTCCGATAGTCGATTATTCCGGCAATCTTTTTATTGATTTCGTCGATTACAGAATCGAAAGAACACCTAAATATCCGGTAGAGGAATGTAAAGAGCGCGACGTAAACTACGCCGTGCCGCTTCGCGTCAAGGTCAGGCTTTCGAAAAAGGCCACCGATGAAATAAAGGAACAGGAAATATTCATGGGCGATTTCCCGCTCATGACCGACAACGGCACATTTGTCATAAACGGAGCAGAGAGAGTCATTGTTTCTCAGATTGTGCGTTCCCCTGGTATCTATTATGAAAAGTCCACCGACAAAATCGGAAAAAATACATTTGCCGCCACGGTTATTCCTTACCGCGGCGCATGGCTTGAATATGAGACGGATTTAAACGACGTCTTTTATGTCCGCATAGATAAAAACAGAAAATTGCCGGTTACAATCTTCATCCGCGCGCTCGGTCTCAGCACTGATTCCGATATATACGCCATGTTCGGCGAGGATGAAAAGATAAAAAACACAATAGAAAAAGATATGATTTCCGCCGCTGCCGAGGCCAACAAGACGACGCCTTACGAAGAGGCGCTCAAGGAAATATATCGACGTCTGCGTCCGGGAGATCCTCCGCTGATTGAAAGCGCCGAGATACTCATAAACAATCTGTTTTTTGATGCCAGGAGATACGACATTTCAGCGGTCGGACGCTATAAATTCAATAAAAAGCTCGCTTTGGCACGCAGAATTTCCGGATTCAGGCTTGCTCAGGACGCAGTATCAAAGCTGACGGGAGAGATCGTATTTGAAAAGAATACGCTTCTTGACCGTGAAAAAGCTTTAAAGATTCAAGATGCCGGAATATGCGAGGTGTTCGTGTATACCGACAGTGAAAAGCGCGAAAAAGTCCGCAAGGTGTTTTCGAACGGCATGGTCAACATATCTAAAATCCTTGGATATCCGATAGAAGAAAAAACCGGAATCAAAGAAATGGGCCGCCTCAGCATACTTCTGGAAATAATGAACGAAGCTGAGACTGAAGAAGATGTCATTTCTCTCATAAAACAGCGCCGAGACGAGCTTATTCCAAAACATATAACACGCGAGGATATATACGCTTCCATAAACTATCTCATTTGTCTTTCATATGGTATAGGAAATGAAGACGACATAGACCACCTAGGAAACCGCCGCCTCCGTTCTGTGGGAGAGCTTTTACAGAATCAGCTGCGCATCGGTTTTTCGAGAATGGATAAAATCGTCAAGGAACGTATGTCTATTCAGGACAATGAAACGCTTACTCCACAGGCTTTGATCAATATAAGACCGGTGGTTTCGGCAATAAAAGAATTTTTCGGTTCTTCTCCGCTGTCTCAGTTTATGGACCAGAACAATCCGCTTTCAGAGCTGACACATAAGCGCCGTCTGTCCGCGCTGGGCCCCGGAGGTCTTTCGCGTGACCGCGCATCGTTCGAGGTACGCGACGTTCACTATACACAATACGGCAGAATGTGTCCGATAGAGACGCCTGAAGGTCCGAATATCGGTCTTATCTCGTATTTGTCGACATATGCGCGGATCAGTGAGTTCGGCTTTATAGAGGCGCCTTACCGCAAAGTCAACAAAGCGACCGGAGTGGTCACAAGCGAAATCGAATACATGACGGCCGACGTCGAGGACGAATACATTGTCGCCCAGGCCAACGAGCCGCTCACCGAAGAAAACAAATTTAAGAACAAGAAAGTCACCGCCCGTTTCCGCGAGGAAATTCTCGAAGTTGAACAGGAGCGGATAGACTACATGGATATATCTCCGAAAATGGTGGTTTCCGTTGCGACGGCACTGATTCCATTTTTGGAAAACGACGATAACTCACGCGCCCTGATGGGTTCGAACATGCAGAAGCAGGCCGTACCTCTTATGGTAACCGAATCGCCGATTGTCGGCACCGGCATGGAATACAAGGCCGCTGTCGATTCCGGCGTCTGCGTGCTTTGCCGCGAAAGCGGATATGTCGAAAGCGTAAGCTCCAACAAAATCAGCATTGTCACGGACAACGGACGGCATGATACCTATGGGCTTATCAAATTCAAACGCACAAACCAGGGAACATGCATCAATCAGCGTCCGATAGTAAACAAGGACGACCGCGTTGAAAAGGGCATGGTCATCGCGGACGGCGCCGCCACATCCAACGGCGAGCTTGCTCTAGGTAAGAACGTCCTGATCGGCTTTATGACATGGGAAGGATATAACTACGAGGATGCTGTCCTTATCAACGAAAGGCTTGTCCGCGAGGATGTTTATACCTCGATCCATATAGAAGAATATTCGCATGAAGCCCGCGACACTAAGCTCGGACCTGAAGAAATTACAAAGGATATCCCCAGCGTCGGCGACGATGCGTTAAAAGACCTCACCGTCGACGGTATCATCCGCAAGGGCGCGGAGGTTCACGCAGGCGACATACTCGTCGGAAAGGTCACTCCTAAAGGAGAGACCGAGCTCACCGCGGAAGAAAGACTGCTCCGCGCCATATTCGGGGAAAAAGCCAGAGAAGTCAGAGATACATCTCTCAGGCTCCCGCATGGCGAGAGCGGAATCGTAGTGGATGTCAGGACTCTTTCACGCGAAAACGGAGACACGGAGATGTCTCCCGGAGTGAATAAAGTAGTAAAAGTATATGTCGCCCAAAAGAGAAAGATTTCTGTCGGTGACAAAATGGCCGGCCGTCACGGAAACAAGGGCGTTATTTCCCGCATACTTCCGCCGGAGGATATGCCGTTCCTTCCGGACGGCACCCCGCTTGATATAGTTTTAAATCCTCTGGGCGTTCCTTCCCGAATGAACATCGGACAGGTGCTTGAGGTGCATCTCGGACGCGCCGCCCATAAGCTTGGCATCAAGGTTATGACACCGGTGTTTGACGGAGCCAACGAAAAGGATATTGAACAGGCACTGATCGACGCAGGGCTTCCGACAGACGGAAAAAGCGTGCTTTATGACGGACGCACTGGCGAGCCCTTTGACAGCCGCGTCACAGTCGGATATATGTACTTCCTGAAGCTCCATCATCTTGTCGATGATAAAATACACGCGCGTTCGACGGGTCCGTATTCACTGATAACACAGCAGCCTCTCGGAGGAAAAGCACAGTTCGGCGGACAGAGATTCGGCGAAATGGAGGTATGGGCTCTCGAGGCTTACGGAGCGGCTTACACACTTCAGGAGATACTGACTGTAAAATCAGACGATGTTATCGGGCGTGTAAAGACGTTTGAAGCGATCGTTAAAGGTCAGAATATACCTACGCCGGGCGTTCCGGAGTCGTTCAAGGTGCTTATCAGAGAGCTTCAGTCTCTCGGACTCAACGTCCAGGTTCTGAACAAAAACAACGAGGAAGTTGCGCTCAAGGAAATATCCGAGGAAGAGGCCGTGGCACGCGGCATCGATCCCAACGACATAGGCAAGAACATATATGACGACAAGGATCCGATGTACGACGACGAAGAAGGCACTGTGGACGAACCCGAAGGCAGCGAGAAAGACGAATTTGAAGAAGAAGATTTCTTTGAAGAAGAAGAATATAAAGACGATAATATTGACGATAAGGATATGTAAGGAGGCGCGGAATTATGGAACATGTCGATTTTGATAAGATCAAAATAGGGCTGGCATCTCCGGAAATGATCCGTAAATGGTCATACGGCGAGGTTAAAAAGCCGGAAACTATAAATTACAGAACGTTGAAGCCCGAACGTGACGGGCTATTCTGCGAAAGGATTTTCGGGCCGACAAAGGACTGGGAATGCTATTGCGGAAAGTATAAAAAAGTTCGTTATGTCGGTAAAATCTGCGAAAAGTGCGGAGTCGAGGTGACGACCAGCAAGGTCCGCCGCGAAAGAATGGGTCACATTGAGCTTGCCGCCCCTGTTTCGCACATCTGGTATTTTCGCGCTATACCGTCAAGGCTCGGCCTTCTGCTTGATATATCGCCAAGACTTCTTGAAAGAGTATTGTATTTTGCGCAGTATATCGTAACCGATCCGCGAGAAACAAAGCTTTCGCTTAATCAGCTTCTGACGGAATCCGAATACAAGCTCGCGGTGGAAAAATACGAAGGCGATTTTGAAGCCGGTATGGGCGCAGAGGCCATAAAGAAGCTTCTTCAGGCCATTGATCTCAACGCCCTGTCTGCGCAGCTCAAGGAGCAGCTTGAAACTGCCGGCGGACAAAAGAGGCTGAGAATAGTGAAGCGCCTCGAAGTTGTCGAAGCGTTCCGCCTTTCCGGCAACAAACCTGAATGGATGATACTCGATGTCATTCCCGTCATTCCGCCGGACATACGCCCGATGGTACAGCTTGACGGCGGCAGATTTGCCACGAGTGACTTAAATGATCTGTATCGCCGCGTGATAAACCGGAATAACCGTCTGAAAAGGCTCATGGAGCTTCGTGCTCCGGATATAATAATTAGGAATGAAAAGAGAATGCTGCAGGAAGCCGTCGATGCACTTATTGACAACGGCAGACGCGGCAGACCGGTCACCGGCCCAAGCAGCCGCCCGCTTAAATCACTTTCTGAAATGCTCAGAGGCAAGCAGGGAAGATTCCGTCAGAATCTTCTCGGAAAGCGTGTTGACTATTCCGGCCGTTCGGTTATAGTCGTCGGCCCGGATCTGAAAATTTATCAATGCGGTCTTCCCAAGGAAATGGCGCTTGAACTTTTCAAGCCCTTTGTCATGAAACGTCTTGTCGAGACAGGAAAAGCATCAAACATAAAAGATGCGAAAAAGCGCGTTGAACGCGTCAATAACGAAGTTTGGGACGCGCTTGAAACAGTCATAAAGGATCATCCCGTACTTCTTAACCGCGCTCCGACGCTTCACAGATTGTCAATTCAGGCATTTGAGCCAGTGCTTGTCGAAGGAAGAGCCATAAAGCTTCATCCGCTCGTATGTACTGCGTTTAACGCGGACTTTGACGGAGACCAGATGCCTGTTCACGTTCCGCTTTCTCCGGAGGCGCAGGCAGAGGCGAGGTTCCTCATGCTTTCCGCCAACAACCTGTTGAAACCGGTCAACGGCCGCGCTGTCACTGTTCCGACGCAGGACATGGTACTGGGCAGCTATTATCTCACATATGAAAGAGATTTTGTAAACGACAACGAACCGAAGGAACGTCCCGACGAAAAAGGCGAGGGAAAGATATTCCGAGACTTCGACGAAGCTGTAATGGCTTATGAATGCCATGATCTCGGACTTCATGCGCGCATCAAGATCCGTGATAAGAGAATCGATGCCGACGGGAACGAAGTTACCGGGCTTGTTTCAACCACTCTCGGCAGAATGATTTTCAATCAAAAAATACCGCAGAACCTGGGCTTTGTAGACAGGACGAATCCGGACAATCTTTTTAAGCTCGAAATCGACTTTATAGTAACCAAGGATGAGCTTGGAAAAATTATCGACCGCAGTATCAAATATTGCGGCGCATCGCGTACGGCATTCGTGCTTGATGACATAAAGGCGATGGGCTTCAAATACTCCACCAAGGGAGCGATTACGATATCCGTTTCGGATATGACTGTTCCGCCGGAGAAGAAGAGCATCCTCGCCGCCGCCGAAAAGCAGATAGATAAGATCACATTAATGTATAAGCGCGGTCTTCTCTCAGATGAAGAGCGTTATAAGCGTGTCATCAAAATCTGGGAAGATGCCACGAAGGATGTAACAGCCGCTCTTCAGAAGAATTTCAAAAAAGACAACCCGATCAACATGATGGCGGTTTCCGGAGCCCGCGGATCTATCAAACAGATTCGACAGCTCGCGGGAATGCGCGGACTTATGACAACGGCGACAGGAAAAACGCTCGAGCTTCCGATAAAGGCAAACTTCCGTGAAGGCTTGAACATACTCGAATATTTCATCGCGGCAAGAGGCGCCCGCAAGGGTCTTGCCGACACCGCGCTCCGTACAGCGGACTCCGGATATCTTACACGCCGTCTTGTCGATGTATCTCAGGAGGTCATTGTCCGTGAAACGGACTGCGGAACCGAAGAAGGTATCTGGGTTTCCGACATAAAAGAAGGAAACGAAATGATCGAGTCGCTGATCGACCGCATAATCGGTCGTTACTCTGTTCAGGATATCGTCGATCCGTCGACAGGCGAAATAATAATCGAAAAGAACATGATGATCCGCGAAGCACACGCGAAACGGATAATCGCCGCGGGAATAACAAAGGTGCACGTCAGAAGTATTCTGCTTTGCAAATCAAAGCAAGGCGTATGCGCACACTGCTACGGAAGCGACCTTGCCTCCGGAAATCCTGTTAACCTCGGCGAAGCGGTCGGAATAATCGCCGCGCAGTCAATAGGCGAGCCCGGTACGCAGCTTACGATGAGAACGTTCCATACCGGCGGCGTCGCCGGAGCCGATATAACGCAGGGTCTTCCCCGTGTCGAGGAGCTTTTTGAAGCAAGAAATCCGAAGAAATCGGCTATACTTTCGGACATCGATGGAATAGTGACGGTTGACAATACCAAAAAGACGCGTCATATAGTCGTAAAGGATCCTAACACCGGCGAAGAAAAATCATATGCGGCGCCCGCCGGGATCCATCTTGCAGTTTCGGACGGAGACAGCGTGACACGCGGCACCGCGCTTACCGAGGGAATGAGAAAACCGAGCGACATAGTCAGAATCGATGGACTCAACGCGGTATATGAATACATTGTCAAAGAAATCCAGAGAGTGTACCGTTTGCAGGCGGTTGAAATAAACGACAAGCATATTGAAGTAATTGCCCGTCAGATGACACGTAAGGTCAGAGTCGAGCAGGCCGGAAGCACAAATCTTCTTCCTGGATCTCTGGTGGATATAAACGAATTTAATAATGAGAACGAAGCCGTTGAGGCTCGTCTTGCAAAAGGCGAAACGGGAATCGCGGTCGCGGTATCGTCGCCCGTGCTGCTCGGTATCACAAAGGCGTCGCTGTCGACCGAATCGTTCCTGTCCGCTGCGTCGTTCCAGGAAACGACGAAGGTTCTGACTGAAGCCGCGATAAAAGGCAAGGTCGATCCTCTTCTCGGACTTAAAGAAAACGTTATAATCGGTAAACTCATTCCCGCGGGAACCGGTATGAATATTTACAAAAACGTGGATATAGCGCAAGTATCCGGGAAAGACGACAACGACACAGCTGATGTCTGCTATGCAGTAAAGCCGAGTTTGTCCTTAAACGCAAAGAAACCTCACAGTGAGCGATATGGCAATGGATATAATGATGGCAAGGACGACGAAGACATTGACGATGCAAATATCGATGAGCTTGACGAGGATGAATTGGACGAAATAGACTCAGAGCTTGACATCGAGGCAGTAAAAAAGAACAGCTGAGCGTTGCTCGGGCAAAAAATCGGCAAATCAGACCATAAGAAGTGATTACGGATACAAATAATAATAAATTTTCGGAAAAATTGTTGACACAGGCGTATTCTTTGTGGTAATATATTATAGTATGCCAACAGGCATACTATAATACGATATACAAATATTAAAAGTAAGGAGGTGCCACATGCCTACATTTAACCAGCTGGTAAAATATGGTCGCGAAATGCAAACCTACAAATCCAAAGCTCCCGCGCTTCAGACAGGTCTCAATACCATAAAGAAGACGACGGTCGACATCGCATCGCCGCAAAAACGCGGTGTTTGCACCAAGGTTTCGACAAAGACTCCTAAAAAGCCGAACTCAGCGCTTCGAAAGATCGCAAGAGTACGTCTTTCAAACGGAGCTGAAGTAACGGCCTATATTCCCGGTATAGGTCACAACCTTCAGGAGCACTCTGTCGTAATGATCAGAGGCGGAAGAGTAAAGGATCTCCCGGGCGTTCGTTACCACATTATCCGTGGAACCCTTGATACGCAAGGCGTTGCCGGAAGAAATCAAAGCCGCAGCAAATACGGCGCCAAAAAGGCAAAAGCAAAGAAAAAATAAGCTTTTGTCTGTTATTTAACGTGCATTATTATTATTTATATATATATATTCCATAAAGTCATGATCCTTTTACGAGACTCGATGGAAAATAAAATGAAGATTAAAATAATAACGCACTGCGTCATATCCGCACGGATATGACGAACGGGATATTTATCCCGAGTACCGAAGATATCATCATTATTAATGAAGGAGGGAAGTTCAGTGCCAAGAAGAGGACAAATAAGCAAGAGAGATATTTTGCCGGATCCGCTTTTCAATTCACAGCTTGTTACAAAGCTGATTAATAACATCATGTATGACGGCAAAAAAGGCGTTGCGCAGTCTATAGTTTATGACGCGTTTGAAATCGTAAAAACAAAGACAGGCAACGATCCTCTTGAAAGCTTTCAGAAGGCTCTTGAAAACATCATGCCTCAGTTGGAGGTAAAGGCGCGCCGCGTCGGAGGCTCCAACTATCAGGTTCCGATCGAGGTTCGTCCAGAGAGAAGACAGACGCTCGGTCTCCGCTGGCTCATAAGCTTCGCGAGAAAACGCGGAGAAAAGAAAATGTCAGAGAAGCTCGCCGGCGAAATCATGGATGCGTGCAACAATCTCGGCGCAGCCGTTAAAAAGCGTGAAGATACGCATAAGATGGCTGAAGCAAACAAGGCGTTTGCGCATTTCAAATATTAATCAAATCATACTGTTAAAAACCAATTTAAGTATCAAATATTTGCTTTCGGCGACAGCAACATAGAAGCTCGCCGAGAAACGGAGCAAAAATGCCGAGAGAATACCCATTAGAAAGAACACGCAATATCGGTATTATGGCTCATATCGATGCCGGCAAAACGACAACAACGGAACGGATTCTGTTCTATACCGGCAAATCGCATAAAATCGGGGAAGTCCACGACGGGACAGCAACAATGGACTGGATGGAACAGGAACGCGAAAGAGGCATAACGATAACCTCGGCCGCAACAACCTGCTATTGGAAGGGAAACCGCATAAATATCATTGACACCCCCGGCCACGTCGACTTCACCGTTGAAGTAGAACGATCACTCCGCGTCCTTGACGGCTCGGTTACCGTTTTTTGTGCGAAAGGCGGTGTGGAGCCGCAGTCGGAAACGGTATGGCGTCAGGCGAATAAATACGGTGTTCCGCGCATTGCTTATGTCAACAAAATGGACATAATGGGCGCAAATTTCTACCGCGTTGTAAGTCAGATTAAGGATCGCCTAAAAGCGAATCCCGTTCCGATTCAGCTACCTATCGGCAGCGAAGGAAGCTTTTCCGGAATAATCGATCTCATTAAAATGAAGGCTTATATCTATGATAATGATATGGGCACAGAAATTTCTGAGATCGATATACCGGCCGATATGACCCAAAAAGCCGATGAATACAGGATTGGCATGCTTGAATCGCTCGCAGACACAGACGATGTGTTGTTCGAGAAATATCTCGAGGGCGAGCAAATTTCCGAGGATGAAATAAAGGCGGCTATCAGAAAAGCCACCTGCGCAAACAAGATCATCCCCGTTGTATGCGGCACATCCTACAGAAACAAAGGCGTACAAAAATTGCTCGATGCGGTTGTCGACTTCCTGCCGTCGCCGCTCGATGTCCCGCACATTAAAGGCATTAATAAGAATACAGACGAAACAGAAGAGAGACAGACAAGCGACGAAGCGCCGTTCGCGGCGCTGGCGTTTAAAATCGCAACCGACCCGTTCGTCGGAAGACTTTGTTTTATCAGAGTTTATTCCGGAACGATTAATGCCGGCGACACGGTTTACAACGCGACAAAGGGCGGAAGAGAACGCTTCGGACGCATTGTCATGATGCATGCCAATCACCGCCAGGATGTGGATAAGATTTATGCCGGAGATATAGCCGGAGTGGTGGGAGTTAAAAACACCACGACCGGAGATACTCTTTGCGACGAAAAATATCCGATCATCCTTGAAAGCATGAATTTCCCAGAGCCTGTTATTCGCGTCGCGATAGAGCCGAAAACGAAGGCAGGTCAGGAAAAAATAGGTCTCGCGCTTTCAAAGCTGGCTGAAGAAGATCCGACATTCAAGACATATACAGACGAAGAAACCGGACAAACGATAATTGCAGGAATGGGCGAGCTCCATTTGGAAATAATCGTCGACAGGCTTTTAAGAGAATTCCGTGTTGAAGCGAACGTCGGCAAACCTCAGGTTTCATATAAAGAGACAATCCGCAAGGAAGCATACATTGAAAACAAGTATGTCAAACAAAGCGGCGGCAAAGGCCAGTATGCGCATGTAAAAATGACTATCGAGCCCAACGAATCCGGCAAGGGATATGAATTTATCAACAAGGTCGTCGGAGGAAATATTCCTAAGGAATACATCCCCGCGGTCGATGCCGGCATAAGAGGCGCAATGCAGTCAGGCGTGGTCGCCGGATACAACGTAGTGGATGTCAAATGCACATTGCTCGACGGATCGTATCATGAAGTCGACTCCTCCGAAATGGCATTCAAGATCTGCGGATCTATGGCATTCAAGGAAGCGATGAAAAAAGCCGATCCGATACTGACAGAACCTATAATGAAAGTGGTTGTCGATGTCGGAGACGAATATCTCGGAGATGTAATAGGAGATATCTCGTCGCGAAGAGGCCTTATTCAAAGCATCGAAACTCTGCCAGGCGGCGGAGAACAGAGAATAACATCCAGCGTGCCGCTCGCAAACATGTTCGGCTATGCCACAGACCTGAGGAGCAAAACCCAGGGCAGAGGCGTATATACGATGGAGCCGAGCCACTATACCGAAGTCCCGGCAAATATTCAGGAACAAATAATTAAAGGCTCAGTATAAAAACAAACACACATAATTCAGGAGGAAATAATAATGGGAAAGGCAAAATTCGAAAGAACCAAACCTCACGTTAACATCGGAACCATTGGTCACGTCGACCATGGCAAGACCACTCTTACCGCTGCAATAACCAAGACCCTTGCTCTCACAGACCCGTCAATTCAATTTCTTGCTTACGATCAGATCGACAACGCGCCGGAAGAAAAGGCAAGAGGTATAACAATCAATACCCGTCACGTCGAATATTCCACAGCGAACAGACACTATGCTCATGTTGACTGCCCCGGCCACGCCGACTATGTTAAGAACATGATCACCGGTGCCGCACAGATGGACGGCGCTATACTCGTCGTTGCCGCCACCGACGGTCCGATGCAGCAGACACGCGAACACATCGTTCTCGCCCGCCAGGTTGGCGTTCCTTCTATCGTCGTATTCATGAACAAATGCGACCTTGTCGATGACGCAGAGCTTCTCGACCTAGTCGAAATGGAAGTTCGTGACCTTCTTAATACCTATAATTTCCCGGGTGACGAAATACCGATTATCCGCGGCTCCGCAAGAGATGCCCTTGAAAGCACGAGCAAAGATACCAATGCTCCTGAATACAAGTGCATACATGAGCTTATGGATGCAGTAGACAGCTATATTCCGACTCCCGAAAGAAAAGCGGATCTTCCGTTCCTTATGCCTGTTGAGGATGTCTTCTCCATCACCGGACGTGGCACTGTCGCTACGGGCAGAGTTGAAAGAGGAACACTCAAACTCGGCGAGGATGTCGAGATCATAGGTCTTTCCGAGGAAAAGAAGAAGACCACAATTACAGGTATCGAAATGTTCAAAAAGCTTCTCGATTACGCAGAAGCCGGCGACAACATCGGATGCCTGCTCCGCGGTATTCAGAAGAAGGAAATCGAAAGAGGACAGGTTCTTGCCAAACCGGGCACGATCCATCCCCACACGAAATTCACAGGTCAAGTTTACGTTTTAAGCGAAAAAGAAGGCGGCCGTCATAAGCCATTCTTCAATAACTATCGTCCGCAGTTCTATTTCAGAACAACCGACGTTACCGGTGTTATCACTCTTCCGAAGGACGTCGAAATGTGCAAGCCCGGCGATAACATTCATATGTTTGTCGAGCTCATCACTCCGATTGCTATCGAGAAGAACCTCCGCTTTGCTATCCGCGAAGGCGGCAGAACCGTCGGTTCCGGCGTTGTTATAGATATCGAAGCCTGACAATTATTGCTGATATATCCCCGCGGAATATTTCCGCGGGGATATTGACCAAATTAAACGTTTTATATAAGCTTCAAGGGTTGGTGAAATTCCATACCGGCGGTAAATTCCGTAAATCGGGACAAGTCCGCTAACGCGTTCCGCCGGAACGCGCCGAACGAGTGAAAATCTCGTACCGACGGTGAGATTTCGGGAAATATTCCGAAATTAAGTCCGGATGAGAGAAGCATCCCCATATATAAGGGTAATAATGCTTTTTCTCAATATGTTTGTACCGGCGCATTGCGCCGGATATTTTTTTATGGAGAAACATATGAAGAAAATCAATTTAAGAAAAATTACAATAACCGGGATATTGGCAGCTGTTGCGACGGTGTTAATGTATCTCGATATAAGCCTGCCTTTTTTACCTTCCTTCCTGAAATTCGATTTTTCAGATATGCCTGCGTTACTCGCGTCATTTTCTATGGGTCCGATAAGCGGCGTTATGGTTTGCCTGATAAAAAACTTTTTCAACGTGATTACTTCGCAGACCGGAGGCGTCGGAGAGTTGTCAAACTTTTTGCTTGGCGTGCTTTTTGTCGTACCGGCTGGATTGATTTATAAAATAAAAAAGACTCGAAAGAGCGCGTTGACGGGAGCATTGATAGGCGCTGTATCAATGGCGGCCGGAAGCCTGATTACCAATTACTACATTGTATATCCTATATATACGCTATTAATGCCGATGGAAACAATAATAGGTTTCTATAAAGCGATAAATCCGAATGTAACCAGTCTCTGGGATGCTCTCCTGTGGTTCAACCTTCCGTTTACTTTATGTAAATGTCTGATTGACACAGCAATAGTATTTATATTATACAAAAAAATGTCTCCTATAATAAAAGGTAAAAATGAAAACGCTCATAGCGAACAACAGCAAAACAAAACGGATAAATTATGAGATAAAATATAGAAAATAATAACATATAAAGAAAAACATGGTGAAACCGACGTACTTCCTATTGACAATGTTATGTTTTTAATTTATAATCTTATCATAATATTTAATATAAAGTATACGGTGGGGCCGAATGTTGAAAAAGAATGGCTTATTCTGGAGTTATAAGTCATATGTGGCCGACATGACTGATGCCGAGCAAAAAAGGCTCGGAAAATATATGCTCGATACGAGCATACGCCGTTCGGTCATGGCGGTTCTTTTGTCTGCCGCCGTCGAGCTGTCAAGCGTGCTTGTCGGGCTGTCCGCTCAGATAATTCAAAATTACAGGGGATATTATCTTTTATCCGGATTTGCTCTCCTTTGCGATGCCGCAATGTTTTATGTTTTATCATTGCTTTCAAAGAACAACATAATACGATCTGAAAAATTGAAAAGGTCATTGTTTGACTTGTTTTGGTTATTCTTTTCTATATTTCTATTGCTTTTTTCCGGCGTGGAAGTTGCGGAGACGGGTTCTATCAGTAATTTCATAACATTGATTCTTGTGACGGGTATTATACCATATTTTAAGCTGTTTGAAATTCTCCCATTACTGATAATAGATGCATCGGGAATGATATATGTTATTTTGCATTATTCCTGCCCCGTTTTTCATATTCAACAAATTCTGATTCTTTCAGTAATTGCTTTCGTTATTTCACGCTATTCATACCGCTTTTTTGTCTGTTCATCTGTAGACAATCGTCTGCTTGATATTGCCAATGACGAATTGAAAAAGCTCAACGAAAAGCTCTCGGAGCTTTCCGTAACGGATGAGCTGACTTCTCTTCTCAACCGGCGCGGATTTGAATATGAGATAAATATGCTTTGGGAAAAGTGTCTGCGTGAAAAACGATCGCTTTCGGCGCTGATGATAGATATTGATAATTTCAAGTCATATAACGACACCTTCGGGCATGTAAGCGGTGATAAGTGCCTCAGGCAGATTGCAAACGCTATTCGTTCTTGTGCGAGGAAATACGACATTGTCGCTCGATATGGCGGTGAAGAATTCTGTGTTATCTTCGATGCTGTGGATAAAATTACCATATTGGAAATAGCTATAAGAATAAGGCTTTCAGTTGAGGCGTTAAAAATTCAGGACGCTGTTTCAGGATATGTATCGGTCAGCATTGGCGCCGCGACCGTTTTGCCGGATCGCAATAATGAACCGAAAAATTTAATCCGCAATGCCGATGAACAACTTTACCGCGCCAAAAGCGAAGGGAAAAACAGAGTATGCTTCTTTGATGTCTGAAAATCTAATAAAACCAAAATCACCGGAACAAAAGCTTGTTCCGGTGATTTTGGTTACAAAAAGTAAGTCTGTTCTGCGCTTGTTATTATATTACGAAATATCAGTCAACACTCCGATAAATATCGGCATTCCCGTGTTCATATCTACTATTGCATATATAAACGGTCTGTCGAGGATCACAGAATGCTCGTATTCAGGGATTTGAGCGCAGCCATTCCTCATTTCAATTTCGGTGGCGGCTCCTGCTTTCGTCCCTTCCGAATCTACGGAGATAAAAGTCTTTTGAATCGCATCGCCGATGAAAATGTTTCCGACTGTGGATTTTCCAAGCTTAGAAAAATCGGCTGTTCCGGAATTGAGCGCGTCCTTTATGCCGAGCTGTGAAAACGCAGATATAAGATTTGTGCCGTATTCAGATTTAAAAGCGGGCATTATTGAAGCTACGGATGAGTTTTCGGCGCTTTTTATCATAGAAACAAAGCTGTCGCCGTCAAGAGAAGCAAGAAGTGCGGCGGGAGTAGTCCCGACTTCGGGCAGAAGCGCGGCAAAGCCGTATTTGCCATCCGCGTAAGGCTTGATAAAGCCTGTTGCGTTCTTTGCGCTGATGTACAGGTTTTCAGTGGATTTCATCATATCTGCTTCTCTGCTGTCGCCTGAAATAGCTGTGAATATACCCTTTTCTATATCCTCAGTTTCGTATTTATGCTGCCATTTTGCCTCAAAAGCTACGGCGTTGATCAGATACATAATAGAGTTGCCATCAATTTCATCAATAAGCTTATCTATCATGCCGTCGGTATTTTTTGATACCCATGCGTTTATAGCTTTAAGTGTCGAGCTGTCAAACGGAGCCTTATATGCGGCGGCGCTGTAATATCTCGCGTTTGTCTTCAAAAAATCAGGTTCAACATAAAGCCTGTCTGAGTCGTCGCGAAACCATATTGAATTTGCAGATTTGAGCTGTGACACGCCCGGAGTAAGCCAAGCCGAATATGCGCAGAGGTATTCGTTGAGCTTGTCGAGATCCATGCCGAATGCCTTTTCCATTTCCGCTCTCGTTTTGCCGGCTGCGCCATTGGCGGTCATAGCCAGCGCGAGATACACAGAAACAGGAGATACCATGGCGTTTTCTTCACCGCTGATAATGATTTTTGCGAGATCAAGCGAGAAACCGGCGGCTGCGGATATGAATTCATCATCTGCGGCGATTCCGGACGACCGCCCAACGGTGATGCCGCTCATGAGATCTGCGGCGCTTGCCTGCTGAACACACGATACAAACGAAAGAGCCAGCAGAGCCGAGAGAACGGCTGCTCCTAAACGGAAGTAAATTGATTTGATTTTCATTTTTTAACCATACTCCTTATAAATTATATTTGCATGTAGAAATCATATACCGTTGACGACACCGATAAAGAGCGGGACGCAGTTTTCGGTATCAACAATAGCGTATACAAAAGGTCTGTCAAGACGGACTGTGTTTGTATCAATCGACATTGATTTGTTATATATACCTATCGAGGAAGCGGCTCCGGCCTTTGTGCCGAGTTCGTCGACTGAAATAAAGGTTTTGTGAGTTGCCTCTCCGATATACAGGTCGTTCTTTGCTTCCGCGCTGATACCTGAAAAATCCGCTTCGCCTTCGATAAACGCCGCTTTCATACCGAGCTGGGCGAGAGCTTCTTTCATATCGAGGCCGAACTCATTTTGGAATTTTGGAATATAGGCTGTGACAGCTTCTGAGGAAGCGTTTTTCACAAGAGAGATAAAGTGTTTTCCGTCCAGAGAGCTGATATATTCGCCGATATCGGTTCCTTCGTCAGGAAGCAGCGCGACAAACGCAAAGCCGTCGCGATATGGCCTTATAAAGCCTCTGGCGCTTATGCCGTCAGAGTTTTCATCGGATATATAAAGCGTTTCGTCTGAACGCATGAACGATGCGTTTTGCTCCTCTCCGGACGCCGTTTTGAACAAGCCCTGTTTTATATCCTTTTCTTCATATGCTGTTTTCCATTGAGCGTCAAAACTGACGGCATTTATAAGGTACATAATACAGTTTGGATTAATTTGATCCACCATTTTGTCAATTCTTCCGGATGTATTAAGCTTTACCCATGCGTTTATATCCGAGATCGTGCCTGAATCAAACGGAGCTTTATAAATATCCGCGCCGAAGAAGTTCGCGTTCGTCTGTAAAAATTTATGTTCCGGCGTAAAGACGTTTCTTACCCATATAGAATTGGCAAATTTAAATTTATCGTCTTTGCCGGATGATGAAATGTAATCCAGATACGCATATATGCTTTCATTAAGGTTTTCCGCATTCGATAATGGGCAGAGGACGGAGGACATTTCATCCAATGTATTTCCGTTTGCGCCGCACCGTGTCATGGCAAGCGCGGTGTAAACTGATACCGGAGATACGACGACATTTTTCTTTTCATAGGATGAATATACTTTGCCGAAAAACCTCAAAGAAAATTCTGCGGCGTTTCCGGTAAACTCCGGAGCCTGTTTTGCTTGCCCGGTTCTGTCGGATTTGACATTGTCCGAGACGCATTCCGCGCTTGCGGATATTCCGAGGGCACATGAACTTAATATGACCGATGCGGTAAGCAGTAAAACCAATGCGGAAAGGTAAATTCGAAGCTTTTTCATTTGTACAGACCTCCATATAAATTAATTAGATGCTATTTTTACCAAATGCGATATAATTTCAGCATTTGCTTCCGAGCCGGGAGCAAAGAGACCGGACATGCTTTGCGGAAGCGTGCCGTTCCCGGAATATACTTCAAAAAGAAATTTTCCGACCGGGATTAAAGCGGAGTATACTTTACCGTCTTCGTCGAATATGCATACATAATCCGTTCCGCCGCAGGAAAAGAGCGCGGCCGATCGCCATCCGTCTGAATTTAAACCCGATTGATCTTCTGCGGCGATTGCGTCATCGATCGAACGGAAGCCGTTGTTATCTGCATCAGATGTCAATATGTTGTATGCTCCGGAGTATAAATGATCTTCAGGAGTTGAATTTTCTTCGGGAAAATACGTGACGGCAACAGTCGCATATTCCGAATCAGTATAACCGGTATTTTCCCTATCAGAAATGACAGTGTAAATGTAGCTGTATTTGCCGATGATACGGGAATGATCTGCAATTACCCCCGGGAAAAGCTCGTCAAGCCTTAAAAAAGCTTTTTCGCCGTCGGAGGCTCCGGAGACGCCGCTTTTCAAGGCATGGTACAGCTCGTCATAAGTTTTATATTCATTGCCTATATTTCCGATGGCGTCTCCTCTTTTCCCGGGGAAACCATTGGATTTGTCGTTTTGATCGGATATATCTTTGGTAATCACTCCGCAATTATTCCGGTTATCGCCGTTATGCTGGTCACGATCGTTCGCATCATTTATTGATTTACCCGCATTGAAACCGTTTAGCGACAGAGTCAAAGCGGAGCATATGGCGACAACGGCCGCGGCAGCGGTTATATATAATCTGCGACGGGCGGCTTTTAATTTCTTTATTTGATTATAATAATTGTCGCGCTTTTTGTACACAAGCGCCTTGAATTCGTCGTCGTTCAAAATAATCGCTCCTTATCAGAATAATCACTCGCTTGCACTGACATAGCCTTTTTCAACGCATGTTTTGCGCGGAAGACAAGATTATCCGTCTGTTTTGACGTTTTGTGCATGACTTCTCCGGCTTCGGAATAAGACATGTTTTCGTAATATACGAGCCTGAGGACGGTTCTGTATTCTTCCTTGATCGAAGCCATTGCAGATCTCAGAGCTTCTGCGCGTTCTGTTTGTTCTTCACGCGTTATGTATTCGGCTTCCGGCGAAGGATGTGCCAGATCGGGGATATCGAGGATAGTATCATTACAGTCAATAGTAGTCGAAATTGCCGTTTCGTTTCCGCGTTTGATTCGCCTTAAAAAATCCAATGCCCTGCTGCGTGCTATAGAATACATATATGTCTTGATGCTTCCGCGCGCCGGATCAAATTTATCCGGGTGTACGATAAGCTCAACAAAAACGTCGGCCGCGATGTCCTCGGCTTCTGCGCGGCTCCTGACATATCCTGAGACAAAAGCTGTAAGGCTTTCCCGATAAAGATGTATCAGCTCATCAAAGCCGCTTTCATCTCCGCCGATATATCTGAAGAAACACTCTGAACCGGTATCCACTGTACGCTTCACCTCCGGGACCGCTCGTTATATATACGAACGACAATTTTAAAACCCTCACCTGTTTTGAAAAATATTAATACCGTTTGCAATAAAGCCGCCCATAAGATACGATCGCATCATGCGCGTATGTCCGGGCGGCTTTATATTATTAAAATGGCAATTAAATAATGTCTAAAGAATAATGCCGTTTTCGAACGGCATAGATTTTGGCAGTTTGAAAACCAGCCAAAGCCGCAGTATCCATTGATTGCCGTATGTTTTCTAAATTGGTCGGGAATCGACCAATTTAGAGTGCAAGGTTTTTACGCCTTATGGCTTAATAACCTTGCACCTGAACAATCATGTTTTTTATGTTTTCTTTACTGCCGTATGTGTTTTATGATTGTTCAGCAAACATTAAATAAGTTGTGTTTTATAAGAGAGAAAAGCTCATATAACAGAGTCTTTTCTCTCTTTAAGCGGCAATTGTTATTGCCGAGTTAATAGATAATCAAAGACAATTTATATTTTCACTTTCAATTCAATCGCGCCGGCTTTAAGGTCAAGCGCAAACTCTTTTTCACCCAAGAAAAAGACGACTCTGCCTTCCTGCTTTTCGGCGGCGGCGGTAAGCACACGATATCCGCTGTCGGTTTTTTCTACTGTAACCCGAAGCCCGGCAATGTGAAAATCCTTTATATCGGCAAGCGGAAGCTTCATACACATGTCATACATACGTATACCATGCGATTCCCAGAGAGTGCCGATGATATCTCCCGCTCCCACGTTTGATGAAATATTCGGCGTGCATATAAAGCCATGATCGCTGTGAGCAAGCTCGCCGGTGCGGACGTTGTAACATTCCCAAATGCTCGGAAATTTCAGGCACATTGCGATTATTGCCGCTTTTGCCTTGCTCACAAGATCGGGATAATACTTATTGCAGATATACATTCCGAGCGAACATGTCTTCGGCCAGCATGGACCTCTCCAATAAACATCTTCGCAGAAGCCCTTTTCACCCTCCGCGACTGTACGAATACCAAACGGTCCGATGAGACGCTCGAAAGAAGCTTTCATTTCCTTGGCACGCGCTGTGTCGGCCACGCCGTAGACGAGCGAAAAAAGCCCGTCAACGCCGACGCGCGTATCAAATTCGCCGTTTTCGTGGATTGCGCCGTACCATTTTTTATCGTCATCCCAGAGCTTTTCATTCATCGCGGCGCGGGTCTTTTCCGCCTCTTTACGGTAATAATCAGCTCCGTCTTCGCCGAGAATTTCACATATCTCGGCAAGAGCCGATTCATATCTGAATCTTTCAGCGCCGAATATCGCCGGATAACAGAAGTTTTCTTTATTTTCACCGTAATCGCCATATGTCACGCGCTGAAAGACAGCCGTCGTGTCAAGCCCAGTGTCATAGGAAGTTGTTATCGCCCACAGATGCCAGTTGTTGAAAACCTCGTCGCGGGAATGATTGATATATGAGTAATATTTTTTCAGAGCAGGAAACCATTTTTTAAGCGATACGGCATCACCGGTGGCGTTATAATATCTTACGGCCGTCCACGCGAGGTGCGGAGTCTGAATCGTGCTGCTGTTGCCCCAGCTGCTTCCGGGCACCTTTTCATCGATATATATCGCGTGAGTGATATATCCGTCGCCGCGCTGGCTTGCGATTAGCATATCCATCGCTTTTTTTATCCATTCCGAAGTATACTCTGTATTTTGGTCGGAATGCCATTCGACGGACGGAATAGCCCATTGCCAGATTCCCTTATATACGGGCAGAGCCTCTGTGACGCTGTGACCCCAGTCAGGATGATCGTAATAATTGTTTTTAATTACTGTCCAGCTCTTATAGTATGTCTTCGCCTCGCGTTTGACCGACGCGCCGGTCGCTTCGTTCAGTCCGACAGCGGGAAGTGAATTGAACCAGCCGTTCCAGCGTTTGGCAATTCTCTCTTCAAAATGCTTGGCGCTGAGAGCGCGGCGGGCATATTTTGCGCCGTATGCGGAAAGCCCGAGGACGAAGTTGCATCCGCCCTTCCATCTGATCGCAAATTTATGGCAGAGAACGAGATAGCGTCCCTTTTCAGCCGCCGAAACCTTATTCTGCCTCAAATCAAGCTTCATGTCGATTTCATTGGCGTACAGGCCGTATGTAAACTCCTCGGTCGATGCGATATAATATTTCATATCGCCGAAATCGATTGTAAGAGAGTTGTCCTTCGCATTAACGGTCATCTCGTCTTCTGAGGTGAGCACCGAATATATGTTTTTGTCAAAATCCTTCTGCTCGGTATTGTATTTAATGTCGAACGACCAGGTGAACGATTTGTCAAATACATTTCCGAAGCGCTCAGTTCCGGTAAATGCGAGGTTCATATAATGAAATTCACGCTTTATCATCGAAGGATAGTATGTCTGGCGGTCAATAAGCGCGCGGTTGCCGCCGAGCACACCCATTATGCTCGGATATTCGAAATTGGCGAATTCAAGCTTGAATTTAGGCACGATGTCGTATCCGGTTTTAATCGAAAAATCAAAGTTATAGCCGAGTTGGTTTTCTCCTGTCGGATATGCAAAAGCATTGGTGCCGTCTGTTTCCTTTACAAAGGTAGCGGTGAGCCGCGGGAGGTTGTTGTCAAAGTCCTCTCCGAGAGATTGCCAGATTTTTTTCATAATGATCCTTGCCTTTCATTTTTACAATGTTTTGACGGTTATTTTGCGGAATTGCGTTATCCGGCTGTAACAACACACAAAACATTGCCTGTTAAATATAACTTACAAATTAATATCCAATCAGCGTCAATAGCTGTTTTACAGCTCTGCCCACAATGACTCACGATATAAAATGCGATTATTTATAAATTTTTGAGACCTTAAAGTCTGATAATACTTCCGGATTTTCGCCTTTTGAGGTACGCATCATTCCGCGCGCGTCATGAAGTCCGCAGGAAACAGGATTGTGATCAATCCTTCCGTCTCCTTCCGTCGACGGGTACAGACCGAGCGCATATCGGAAATATAGGTAAGCCGGAATGGCGCTCCAGCCGTGGCAGAGGCTGCCCGCGTATCCGAAAGCGTCCGCGCCTTCCTGTGTCTCCCAGAATGTCGTCGCGCCTCGGCAGAGCATATCTCCCCAGATGCTTTCAACCTCAGTGAAAACTCTCCGTCCGTAAACCTCAGGCATCTTCATCAGAGCGTCGAATTTGAAAATACTGTGGCTTAATGTCGCTTTTATAAGTCCGCCGCCGGAAAGGATATTCAGAATTTCTTTAAGCTTTTCGACCGGCACCGCCCCGCAGCAGACTAAAAGCGACTGGGTAAGCTCGCAGAAATGGCTCTTTTCCCCGCTTTTTATGTTGATATAAGAGCAATATATTCTCTTTTCGTCGCAGTAAAAAGCTTTGTTTGTATTTTCGTTAAGCTTCTCATGTTCTCTTTTCCAAAAAGAGCATCGTTTCTCGCTTTCATGGTTGCCGTCAATTCCTGAAGTCAGGCGGTAGAGCTCTGATAGCGCATGATACGCCAAGGAAACAAAGCCGCACATCGGTGCGTCGTATGTTTCCAGTTCCTTAGGAAAGCCGCGCATATCTCCCGAAAGACCTGTCTGCCATTCGTAAAAATTCCATATGTTAGGATCGTTATAGCATTTTATAAGTCCGTATGATTTATCGGTCTGAGCAAGAAAGCCCTTTGCTATCGTCTCACATACGCCGAGCATATCGGCGGCGAATTTTTTATCGCCGGAAAACAGAAGGTATTCGTAAAGCTGTAATATGAAAACAGCGGAAAACGACGGGATCGTTACATATATTCTGGCAGGCGAACACAGCTCCAGCAATGCGTCGTCCCTCAATGACATAGCTATCAGCCTTATGCTTTCGCGGGGCATGTCATATTCTCCGAACGCGTAGTATCCGGCAAGCATCTGGTTTCTTGAATCCATCGTATAAAGTGACTGTTCGCGCCACGGACAGTCCTCATAATGTGTGTGGACGCTCATTAAAAGCGTTCTAACGCATGTCTTGTATATTCTGTTATGCATTGAGTCGGCGCATTCGAAATAAGGCGACATATCCATAGGATAATCCGTCGGTCTTATTCCGGCGTAATGAAGCTTTATTCTGCCGGAATATATGTAAAGCATAAGGTATCTGAGCCCGATACGCTTGAACGGATGAATGAAGCTGTTAAATCCGGTATGTGCCGTATATTTTGCGGCAAAGCATCTTCCGCCAACCGAGGTACGGGGTCTTAAATCGTCGAGGTGTTCGCCCCAGCCGATCAGAACCTCGCATTTTTCGTAAAATTCGGCTTCAAACACAAAAAGTCCGACCGATTCTTCACCGAGGTCAAACAGCAGATACTGTCCGGTCTTACCTGTGCCTTCAAGCGGTGACGCAGTGAATTCCGTTCCTTCTTCCGAAGGGAAAGCGCGTCCGCCCGTAAGCGGCAGGCAGCCGAGAGCGGCGCGCTGCATCCTCTCGCCCCAGTCCGGATTGTCCGGCGATAAGTCATTGATCGTTCCGCGCGCTGCCAAAAGAACACTTTTATTTTTTCCCGTCACAAGCTTTTTTACCGGGCGCGGAAAAAGAGTATCCTTTTTACATAAGTCCGAGACTATGCTCGTGTTTTCCGGCTTTGGCTCCGCGCCCGGAATATCCGAATCATATTCGAAAGAATATGAAAGCTGCCATGTCATCTTTGGTATCCCTCGGCTTATGTATTGCGAATTGATTGCGGAAGGCGTGCCGACACCGCTGTTTACTACCGAAGCGACGCTTGACCCGTTGATTTCCCAAACAGAGAATATAATGCCGGGGGCTTCTTTTCTGTAAGAAAAGGAATCTTCGTTCTGACAGTATGCCATAATTTTTACGGTGTTTATACCGGGCTTAAGCCAGGGGGTCATAGCAAGCGTATCATATATTTTAAAATCGGGGTAGTCCGGATATTGACCTCCTTCGCGGTAAATCCCATTTATATATACCGCGTAATCTGAATCGGCGGAAATATACATCGTATATTCGGCGCCGTTTTTTGCGTTGATTTCAGCATAATAATCGGAGTAAAGGTTTTCGCTGTCCCTTGCTCCGTTCCATATCCACTCGGCGTTTTCAAACCATTTGCTCATAGTTAAGTTCCTCCGGCAGACGCGGCTGATATTTTAAAGTTTTTATAATAATATCACTTTTCGCTGGTTTTGGCAACATGAATTATAAAACGGCAATCAAAATAACAGGTGATTTATATTATGCCTGCTTAGATGTACAATCTATGGATACTAAGGGTTTGGGCTGGCTTTCATCTGCCCCAAGCCTATGCCGTTCGAAAACGGCATATATGGTATATTCTGTAGACATTATATAGCTCACGATAGCTCTTGATGTGATTCACAATAAGAGAAAAGTTCATATACCAAAGTGTTTGATTGCCGTTTAGAAATTGCCGCATTAATGCGTGTTTATGGGCTTCTGTTGACAAAATACTCCCGCTGGATTATAATAAACTCATATGTAAAACGCGTAATAATTTATATGAGTAATATTTCACAAGGAGTTACATCCATATGAACAATAAGGATTCGGCATACGCAGGCAGAGGCGTTTCCGCTTCAAAGGACGAGGTGCACAGCGCAATCGCAAATGTCGACAAAGGGCTTTTCCCTGGCGCATTTTGTAAGATGATCTCCGATCCGTGCGGAGACGACGGCTTTTGCGCTCTCATGCATGCGGACGGCGCCGGCACAAAGAGCGCTCTTGCGTATATGTATTATAAAGAAACCGGCGAAGAGGATGTTTTCTCCGATATAGCTCAGGATTCACTCATTATGAATATCGACGATTTGCTCTGCGTCGGAGCTACCGGAGGCTTTGTGGTCAGCAATACGATAGGGCGAAACGCGCACCGTATTCCCGGCTCCGTGATAAAGCGCATAATCGGCGGATATGAGGAATGCGCCGACATTCTGCGTAGATACGGAATAGATATTACTCTTTCCGGAGGCGAGACTGCGGATGTCGGCGATCTTGTAAGGACTGTCATCGCCGATTCCACCGTTTTCTGCAGGCTGCGCCGCACAGACGTGATCGACTGCTCGGATATCCGTCCCGGAAATGTGATCGTCGGCCTCGCTTCCTCCGGAAAAGCCGTATATGAAAAGCGTTATAACGCCGGAATGGGCTCGAACGGGCTTACCGCCGCGCGTCATCTTCTCTTTTCTTCCGTATATCGCGATAAATACCCTGAGACATTTTCTCCCACGATAGAACGCGAATTGGTCTATTGCGGTAAATATCTGCTTACCGACGAGCTTCCCGGAGCATCCGGCATTACAGTCGGCCGCGCCGTGCTTTCTCCCACCCGCACATACGCTCCGCTTATTAAAAGTATCCTGGACGATTCGCGCCGGGGAATATACGGCATAATTCACTGCAGCGGTGGCGCACAGGTAAAATGCCGCAGCTTCGGCAGAGGGCTTAAATACGTAAAGGATTCACTTTTCGATCTTCCGCCGCTTTTTGAAACGCTTTCAAAATGCGATATTTCTCGCCGCGAGCTATACAATGTGTTCAACTGCGGCCACCGTGCCGAAATATATTGCGACGGATGTGAGGCAGACAGGATAATTGCTTCTGCCGAAAGCTTCGGAATAGACGCAAAGGTCATAGGACATGTCGAAGCATCGGATTCGGATCGTAACAAGGTGCTGATTGTCGACCGATTCGGTCAATATGAATATTGATCTTAATTGCTGATAATTGTCCGGGCAACCGCAAGGGTCGCCCGGACAATTTATAATAAGGGGCGGTGTAAATAAACACCGCACCTTAAACAATATTATTTTATTGATGTTTTATTGTTTTTCCTGATCCAGACTTATTTGATCTTCCCAAATGGCACCGGGAGAAGGAACCTTGAGCTTCCTGTATTTTGAAAGAGTCTTGCTGCCTTTTTCGACTTTAACGAACAAGGATGGCTTGTCCTGCTTTTTCAGCGCGATAATCTGAACGCCGCCGCTTGTGCGGGTCGACTTAAGCGGGATCAATGACGGCTTTATCACCAGCGCACGTCCCGAATCTGTCTTGATTAAAAATTCGGCGTCCTCTCCCGCTTGAAGGACAGACATAGCGCAGACAGGCGAAGAATCCGAATAAGCATTCGTGAGCTTTTTACGGTTGTTTTTTGTTTTATAGGTTTCAATCGAAAGCGCGACGGCTTTGCCGTTTTCAAATAGAATATAAAGCGTTTCGGCGTATGAAACGGTAAAAACAGTGAACATCACGCGCTCACCGCTGTCAAAACCGAGCTTTGCCGGGATGAAATCACCTAATGCAGATGACTTTGTCCCTTCAAAATCCGACATTCGCGCTTTATAGCATTGGCTCCGGTCGGATAAGAATAATATTTCGGTGCGGTTTGTGACTTCACCGGAAAACACGATCTCATCCTTTTCCTTAAGGCTCTGCTCGTCATTGCCGCGCATGGAGGCGAGTGAAATCTTTTTTAAATATCCGTCACGCGTCATCACGGCATAAACTGGATAATCCTCAATTTCCGGTTCGCTTTCCGTATCTTCAGCAGGAAGCGCGTCTTCGTATATAATTTCGGTTTTTCTGGGAATTGCGTATTTTTCCTTTATATCTGTAAGCTGCTTTACGATCATATTGTCAAGACGCTTTTCGCTCTTTAAAATCGCTTCGATATCGGCAATTTCCTTGAGAAGCCGTTCGATATCGGCGGTGCGCTGAAGTATGTATTCCTTGTTGAGATTGCGCAGCTTTATTTCTGCGACATACTCGGCCTGTGCTTCGTCAATATCGAAGCCGGCGGCTAGATTCGGGACGACCTCGCGGTCGTTTTTTGTGCCGCGAATAATCGCAATAGCCTTGTCTATATCCAAAAGAATCTTTTCAAGCCCGCGCAGCATATGCAGCTTCTCTTCTTTTTTACGAAGGTCATAATAAAGCTCACGGCGCAGGCATTCACAGCGGAAGGCGTGCCATTCGGAAATAATCTCCTTTATCCCCATCAGTCGCGGCGTTCCGGAAATGAGGATGTTGAAATTGCACGGGAAATCATCTTCAAGGGTGGTGAGCTTGTATAATCGCTTCATAAGCTTGTCAGGATCGACTCCGCGCTTTAAGTCAATTGCAATTTTAAGCCCATTCAAATCCGTTTCATCGCGCACATCGGAAATTTCCTTGAGCTTTCCGGATTTTGCGAGATCGGCGATCTTATCAACTATCGTTTCAATATTTGTGGTATAAGGTATTTCCTTGATTTCGATCAGATTTCCGCTTTTTTCATAATTGTACCTTGAACGCAGACGAACACTGCCTTTTCCGGTACGGTATACCTGTTCAAGCTGCTCACGGTTATATAAAAGCATTGCCCCGGTGGAAAAATCGGGGGCTTTAAGCGTGGAAAAAATATCATGGTCGGGATCGCGGATAAGCGCGACTGTCGTGTCGATTATCTCGCCTAAGTTAAATGAGCATATATTGGAGGCAATTCCTACTGCGATGCCTGTGTTTGGGTTTGCGAGAAGATTCGGAAATGCCGTGGGAAGCAGCGCGGGCTCTTTAAGCGTGCTGTCGTAATTATCGACAAGGTCAACGGCGTCTTTATCTATTCCTGAAAATATCTCACCGCAAATTGAATCAAGCCTTACCTCGGTATATCTGGCGGCGGCGAAGGCCATTTTGGAATATTGTTTTCCAAAGCTGCCTTTTGAGTCTATGAATGGATGTAAAAGCGCTTCATTTGCCCTTGTAAGACGCACGAGAGTTTCATATATAGCCATGTCGCCATGCGGGTTGAGCTTCATTGTCTGCCCTACGACATTCGCGCTTTTCGTGCGCTGTCCGCCAAGCAGACCCATCTTGTACATGGTATATAAAAGCTTTCGGTGGGCGGGTTTGAAGCCGTCGATTTCCGGGATAGCACGAGAAATGATCACGCTCATGGTGTATGGCATGTAATTTTCCTCGAGCGTCCTTGTTATGGGACGCTCGCTGATTGCGGCGGATTTGTTTTCGGAATTCGAGGCGGTTTTATCCAATGTTCTTCTCGGTTTCGGCATATCGCTTTCCTTTATGATCAAATGATGTATTTTTTATAAATTCCGGCGGTTTTTTCATCTATATCGGCTTCTACAATGGTATCAGATCCGTCGTATTCGGTTGACCTTACGGCAGAGAGCTTGTAAAGGGAATTGAGGATCTGACCTTCCGATGATGGAAAACGCAGCTTGACATGTCGGGTATCCTCAAATATGAGAGCTTCCATTTTTTCAAGCATTTGCTGAATGCCTTCACCGGTTTTGGCGGAGATAAAAACAGAATCCTTTATTTCGGGCAGCCCGAATGTGAGCTTTTCGGCTTCAGGCAGATCACATTTATTGAAGACATAAAGAGTTTTCGGATATTTTTTGCCGGCTTCGGTGAAAAGCTGTAAGAGGATTGAATCACTGACTTCGAAATGCTTTTTTACCTGGGGATCCGACGCGTCGAGAAGCACGATTACGACATCGGCAAAAGTCACCTCATCGAGCGTAGATTTAAATGCTTTGATCAGATGATGCGGCAGGCGGGAGATAAAGCCGACAGTATCGGTCATGAGTACCTCCGCTGAATTCGGCAGCTTTAATTTACGCGTGGTCGGATCGAGCGTTGCGAAAAGCTTGTCTTCGGCAAGTATGCCCGCGTCGGTCAGCTTGTTTAAAAGCGTCGATTTGCCGGAGTTGGTGTATCCGGCGATTGCGATTTGAGGAAGCCCGCTCTTTTTTCTGCCTTTGCGCTGCTCGGATCGTTTGCCCTCCAACTCCTTAAGAGCTTGTTCAAGAAATAAAATACGCCTCTTGATATGGCGCTTGTCTGTTTCGAGCTTTGATTCACCCGGACCGCGTGTTCCTATGCCGCCGCCGAGCCGGGACATTTCCGTGCCTTTTCCGATAAGGCGCGGAGCGGTGTAGCGAAGCCCCGCGATTTCAACCTGCAGCATACCCTCTGAAGTTTTCGCGTTCTTTGCGAATATATCGAGGATAAGCATCGTGCGGTCAATTACGCGGACATCACCTATTGCGTCTTCTATATTCTTTATTTGCGACGGTGACAGCTCATCATCGAATACGGTCAGCGTTACGGCATTGTCTTCGCATAGCTTTTTCAATTCCGAAAGCTTTCCTGAACCGAAATAGGTGGTGGGATCGGGAGTCTGGCGCGCCTGCGTGATCCTGGCAAACGGGATTCCGCCTGCCGTCTCTACAAGGCGCGAAAGCTCGTCAAGAGATATTTCGGCTGCCTTTTCATCAAATGTATCATTAATCAGCGCACAGAGCGCACACTTGGGCATTTCGGTATCGGAATATGAAATGAAATTGTTTTGTTCTTGCATGACGTTAATATTCCTTTCGTGTGAAGATAAAAACAAGGCGGCATGCATTCGCATCCCGCCGTTTGCTCATAACGAAAAATCAACCGCGATTGAATTTCTTGTTGAATTTATCAACACGTCCGCCTGCATCGACAAACTTCTGTTTGCCGGTGAAGAACGGATGACATTTAGAGCAAATTTCTACGTGAATATCCTGTTTTGTGGATTTTGTCGGATATTCGGCACCGCATGCGCATACAATCACGGTATCTTTATAATTCGGATGGATTCCGTTTTTCATTCTGTTTACACCTCCGATTCTGATAATGAAGCTTGCCTTCAGCGAGAAAATCGCATATGATCAGACAAACATTTTTTAAACACATTATACTATATCACATGCCGTAATAAAAAGCAAGAGGAAATTTTATTATTTTTACCTTGGTCAGAGCAGCTGTCAATCAACAGTTTTTTCTATATCTTTTTTACGCCCCATGACGACAAGATGCTCTTTCCCGGTGAATACAAACTCGGGATCGGGATTCGGATAAATAATGCCCTCCTGCTTGATAGCAAGGATGTTTATGTTGTATTTGCTTCTGATTCCTTTTTGCGCTATCGATTTACCGACCCAACTTTTAAGCGGCGGTATTTCATAAATAGCGTAATCGTCAGATAGCTCTATATATTCGAAAACGTTCTTGGCGGAGAGCTTGACGGCAAGCCTTTCGGCGAGTTCCTTTTCCGGATAAACAATTTCATCGGCACCGTTTTTAAGAAGAAATTTGGCATGGTTCAAGCGTGAAGCCTTTGCGATTACGTATTTGGCTCCGTTTTCTTTGAGAAGAGAGGTAATCACAAGAGAGGCTTGAAAATCGTCTCCTATGGCGACAACACATACGTCAAAATTTGATACGCCTGTTGATTTTACGACCTGCTCATTTGAAAAATCTGCTATCTGAGCTGTGGTGACATAAGGAAGCACTTCATTAATGGCGGCTTCTGATTTGTCGACAATCATGACTTCGTTTTTTAATGAAGCAAGCTTGATTGCCAAAAAGCGTCCGAAACGTCCAATACCGACTATAAGAATGGATTTCATATTATAACCTTCGAATAATTCTGATACCTGCCTTGGGTAAGACTCACGGGCTGCGTGAAGAGGCAAGTGCGTTTTTTACATGTAATTAGTATATGTTTACTGTACATAAATATGTTGTATGCCGGATAAGAATGCAGCTTGATTATCCCGAAAAATACCGCGTTTCTCTGTTATCCTGCTTGAGGCTTTTACCTATCGCAACCTTGCCGAGCGTTATCCTATCGCAACCTTGCCGAGTGGGTAAGAAATCGGAGGCGGAAGATAGGTTGCGCTCAAAGCCATTACTATTGACAGACAGCCTATACGTCCGAAATACATCAGCAAAGCGATAACGATTTTTGAGATTACGCCAAGCTTTGCGGTCGCACCGAGCGATAGACCGACCGTGTTTATTGCGGAGAAAACCTCAAATAAGGATTCTTTGAGAGGAATGTCATCAGTAATACAAAGTATCATTGTGCCGGCTATAATCAGAGCCATATAAACTATGAGTATGGCCGCGGCTTTTTTTAAAATGTCAGGCTCAAGACGGCGCTTGAAGCATTCGGGATTTTCACGCTTTTTCATGACGGCGTTGATTGACATGACGAGAACGGCAAATGTTGTCGTTTTAATACCTCCGGCGGTTGACCCCGGAGAGCCGCCGATGAGCATCAGCATCATAAGAACGAGTATGACGGCGTCGCTGAGCGATGCAACAGGAAGTGTATTGAATCCGGCGGTTCTTGTCGTTACAGACTGAAACAGCGAGGACGCCAAAGCTTCTGAAAGCGGCGTGTTGGATAACACCCCGGCATCATACTTTTCTATGAGGAATATCATAATTGCCGGGATTATTATAAGTATTGCGGTCACAGTGAGAACAAGCTTTGTATGTATTGAATACTTCTTGAAATGAAATTTGTTTTCCTTTAAATCACTCCACACGTAAAAGCCGATACCGCCGATTATAATAAGAAGCATTATAATAATGTTGACATACCAGTCTCCGGAATAAGAGGTAAGTGAAGAGTATTCGCCTTTGTATCCCATCAAATCAAATCCGGCATTGCAGAAAGCTGAGACGGCATGAAATATAGCGGAAAATACTCCGCTGAAAAAGCCTTTTTCGGGGACGAATCTGAAGGAGAGAAGAAGCGCGCCTGCTCCTTCAAAAATAAGCGTGCCTATTATTATCATTTTTGCGAGCTTTACTATGCCGCCTATCTGCGGAGCGGCGACGGATTCCTGCATGAGCTCCCGCTCCTTGAGACCGATACGGCGGTTCTTGAAAAAAGCAACGGTGAATGCGACTGTCATAAACCCGATACCGCCAACCTGTATCATGATGAGTATGATAGTCTGACCGAACAGCGACCAATGAGTATACGTGTCATATAAAACAAGGCCCGTAACGCATGTGGCGCTGGTCGCGGTGAAAAAGGAATCGATAAATGGAGTAAATTCGAAAGCTCGCGAAGATACCGGCAGACACAGTAAAATCGTGCCGGTCGTAATTATAATTATAAAAGCCAGCGCAAAAAAACGTGTTACCGTAAGACTTTTTATGAAATTCGAAATTACGCGATTCATTGAAAAATTAATACCCCAGTATAAAAGTTATCATATTATATACCATAAAAACAAAAAAAGCAATACATATTGTTATATATATCAAAAATAAACCGTTGTTACATATATTAAAAATAATAGTTCGTATTTTATGATTAGTATATAAATAAAACATATCCAATTGAATATTTGAAAAATTCGGGAGCCGCTTAATAGCTCCCGAATTCGTGCGATATTTATGTCACATGAGAAGCTTTTAAGAACAATTCCGGAGCGATTAATTTCCGCTGTCAACCGCGGCGGTGCGATAAATGAATTTAACTGTTCCGTTCATACCGTCTGAAATGCCGCCGAAAGTGTTATAGTCTCCGGATACGTCAAGCATTGCGCGGAAACGAATAAGAGCGTTGGCGGCATCTTCTCCCACAAGAGAGGTGAGCTTTGAAATACCATCGCTGTAAAATTTTTGCGTTCCTTCTGCAATTTTCTTCGCGCCGTCTGCAAGCTTCGAGACGCCCGCTGTCAGAGATTGGTCACCATCGGAAAGCGCGGCGGCCTTATCACCGAATTCATCAAGTCCGTTTTTAAGCTCGTCCATTCCTTCAGAAAGCTTTTTGGAGCCCGAATACAGGCTTTTGCTTCCTTCATATGCTTTGTCCACGCCCGAGGTGTAATCCGAAAGTCCCGCATAAAAGGTTTTATAGCTGTCAAGCTGCGCTTTCAGAGATTCTATCTGAGATTTTCCTGCGGCTGCTTTTGCGACAGCCTCTTCGATCTGCGAGATAACCGAATCGGATTTCATGTTTTGATCAATTAGCTTCTGTATCTGTTGGTCGGTCATTGTGTCAAGCTGCGCATCGACCGCACTGCTAATTTTCGCCTGAGTGACCGTATCCACATACCCCTGAGCAGCCATAGTATCATATTGATCCGCGGTGTAATTCATACCGACGGCTTTAAGCACGCCTTCGAGAATTTGATTGCGATATCCGGCTTTGATCTGTACGCGTATATCATCTTTTTTTACATTGACCTGTGCCGTCACCAGTTCAATCGCTTTTGCTTTAGCGTTTGCGCGTATGTTTTCCTCGGAAATGGAAGCGGCCACTCCGTCGAGAGTTTTAGAGTAATTATCTATTGTGAGTTTAGGCACCGTGATACTTGCGCCTGAAAGCGCGGAATCAGCTGTAGCAAGTAAAGACTCAAATACCTGCTTGGCTCCCGTGTTGAGTGCGGCGCTGTTTCCGGATATTCTTTTGAGTCCGGTTTGCAGATCCGAAAGACCTCCGGTAAGCGTTTTCATGTTATCGCCAATTTTTTCGGCGCCTTCGTCGAGCGTTTTTACACCGGAAATGATATCATCGACGATATCGGGCAGCTTGTCGGCGAGCTTCTGCATATTGTCATATAGTTCTGATGTGCCGTTTACGAGCGCAAATGCTCCTGAATCAAGCTCGGAAAGCTTATCTTTGAGTGAATCGGCATTGTCAAGCTTTGAGACATCAAAACCGTTCCAAAGCTCATTGGTTACGAGCGTAAGAGTAGCCGGAAGCTCGAATCCGGTCGTGTCCGCCGATATTTCAATATAATCCGGAATGTCTATTATGTCACGTCCGAGGCTCAGGCTTTCCTGAGCGCCCGGTAACGCGTATCCCACGGCTATGTTTCTGTTTCCGTCGTTAATAATTTTGCCGTTTGTTATTTCAATATTTGTGAACTTGTCATTATCGAGAACAAGTCCCGTAAGAACCGCGAACGGAACAAAGATTTTTTCATCTTTGCCGTTGATTTCTACGGTTTCGTACTGATTGTTTTTAAAATCGAAACGAAGCGTCACTCGTCCGCTTTTTCCGGCAAGTTCGGAGGCAGAGATGGTTTTTCCGCCGAGTGTGTAGGTCAGAATAACGTCCACGGGAAGAGCCTTGTCAATTGTTCCCTTGTAGTAAATGTCGCCGCTCTTTGCATCCCAAATCTTTTCGTCGCCGGAAATTGTATAAGAACTGTCACCTTTGACGGCTTCGATGTTTTTAAGCAGTGTTTTATCGTTTATCTTGTCTGCGGAAGCGATATTCTTGATCCAGTCCGTCACGATGACCTTCTGCGCGCTGCCGTCCGCGGCGGCAATTATATAAACAGTTTCGGCTTTATCTGCCTTTGAAGTTGCATTGCCGACTGTTGATGCATCAGAAACAGCTGAAGCGGCTCCCGTGCAGTCAGCATTATATTCGGCTCCCGATTTCACCAATGACGAAAGTCCTATCGCCGAAGCGGAAACGGCAAAAGCAATGCTCATTATTATTGCGAATGTTTTTTTATTCATAATATATTACCCTCTTTAGTTTGCTTTTTTGAACTGAATCCCAGACTTGTTGCTTTAATCACCCTGTCAAACAGCATGAGAAGTGCAGGCAGCACGAATATAACCGCGAGCATACTGATTATAGCGCCGCGCGCCATAAGGTTGCACATCGAGCTGATAAGGCTGACATTTGAATAAACTCCTACGCCGAATGTCGCCGCGAAGAAGCCGAGCGCACTGACCAGAACCGACGGTATCGTTGAGGCAAGCGCCTGTATAACCGAGGCTTGCTTATCCATCCCCCCTGCCGCTCGGTTGCTTTTATAACGCGTTGTCATAAGTATCGCATAGTCGACTGTTGCGCCAAGTTGAATTGTGCTTATCGCGATTGGAGCGATGAACGGCATTGATGTTTTCGTATAATAAGATATTCCCAGATTGATGAAAATAGCAAATTCTATGACTGAAACAAGGATGACCGGAAGCGATAAGCTTTTTAATACCAGAGCGATTATCACAAAGATTGCGGCTATTGAAATCCATGTTACAACGGTAAAGTCATGGTCGGTGACCTCAATCAAATCCTTGGTACACGGCGCTTCACCGATAAGCATGCCGTTTTCATCATATTTTTTAAGTATTGAATTTATGGAATCAATCTGTTTATTGCATTCGTCGGTTGAAACCTTGTATTCGGAGTTTATGAGAATCAACTGATATTTATCGCTCTTCAGAACACGCAGTATCGAATCCGGAACCATTTCCTCCGGTACAAGGCTGCCTACGACGGAATCAAGTCCGAGCGCTAATTTAACGCCGTCAACCGATTTGATTTCCGAAAGCATTTCTTTCGCGTCTTTGGGCAGCATATCGGATTTACAGAGTATCATGTGTGTCGAGGCAATATCAAAATTTTCCTTAAGCTTTGTGTTGGCGATAAAGAACCCCATGTCTTCTTCAGAAATGCTGCTTATATCGTCATTTGAAAGTATGTTTGTGAAATCATAATAAACAGGCGTATTAATATATCCGTAGAGTGCGGGAACAAGCATCACGACGAAGATGACAAGCCACACCCACGAACGCTTTACCAAAAATGCAGCTAATTTATCTGTTTTTGGAATAAGCGAGCGGTGATTTGTCTTTGAAAGCAATGGATCGCACAGCAGTATCAGCGCCGGAAGCGTGGTCACACTGCCGATAACACCCAACAAAACGCCCTTTCCCATTACTATACCGAGGTCACTGCCCATTGTGTAACTCATGAAGCAGAGTGCGATAAATCCCGCTATCGTTGTTACCGAGCTTCCTGTGACAGAAGTGATCGTATCGGAAATTGCCGATGCCATCGCATCTTTATTGTCTGGGTAAAGACATCTTTTTTCCTCATAGCTGTGCCAGAGAAATATAGAATAATCCATTGTGACGGCGAGCTGTAAAACCGCCGCGAGTGCTTTTGTTATATATGAAATTTCACCGATTATGATATTAGAGCCCATATTTAAAATAATTGCTATTCCTATGCTTGCCAGAAATATAAGAGGCGCTATCCAGTTGTCCATGAACAGCATCATTGCGGCAAGGGCACAAAGAATGGCTATTGTCACATAAATTGGCTCCTCGCGTTCGCACATCGCTTTGAGGTCGGTTACCAGCGCGGAGATGCCGGATACGAAGCACTGCTTTCCGGTTATAGCTCGTATCTCTCCTACTGCCTTCATGGTCTCATCCGAAGATGAAGAAGAATCAAAGAAAACCGCAAGCAGAGTAGCGTCTCCTGAATTGAAAGCGTTATAATATTTTTCGGGAAGAATTTCCTTTGGGATTGTAATGTCGCACAAGTCGTCATACCATAATGCGTCCGCGACATGATCAACCGACTCGATCTTTTTTTCGAGAGCAGCGACATCACGGTCATTCATTCCTTCGACTATTACAAGCGAAAATGCCCCTTTACCAAATTCATCGAGAAGTATGTTCTGCCCTTTTACCGTATCCATATCGTCGGGCAGATAGGAAAGCATATCGTAATTTATATGTGTGTTTATAATACCGAACGCGGAGGGAATTATTAATAAAACTGCAATGATCAGAATCGGGATTCGAAATCTGACCACCACGCGACCGAATTTCTGCATATTTATCCTCTCTGAGTTAAATGTTTATTTGCATATCATGCCTGAGTTTTTCCGCAAGATCTGTCTTTTCCCAGCCCATACCGTGCGCATTTTCACCGAAATGGCCTCCGCAGGAAAGCCGCGAATATATCGGAGCGCGAAGATTGAAACGGCGGATTATCATTTCCGGACGCATATCGATGTTGTCGCATACCCATTTTGCTATAATGTCGTCGCCGGCGCGTCCTGTGCTGAATGTACAGATATATACGGATACAGGTTCTGCAAGTCCGATAGCATACGCGAGCTGAACCTCGCATCTGTCTGCCATTCCGGACGACACTATGTTTTTGGCTATATATCTGGCCATATATGCGCCGCTTTTATCAACCTTTGTCGGATCCTTGCCTGAAAACGAACCGCCGCCGTGACGCGAGTAGCCTCCGTAAGTGTCTGCGATAATTTTACGTCCGGTTAAGCCTGAATCGGCCGCCGGGCCTCCGAGTGTAAAGCGTCCGGTCGGGTTGATGAAAATGCTTGTCTTATCGTCTATAAGCGTATCCGGCAGAGTTGGAAGCACGACTTTATCGACGATTTTTTTGCGCAGCGTATCGATATCGATACAAGACTCGTGTTGCGTCGATACTATCACAGCCGAAACACGCACGGGCTTTCCGTCGTCATACTCGACCGTGACCTGGGTTTTGCCGTCGGGCAGAAGATTCGGAATGATATCCGATGTGCGGACATATTCAAGCCTTTTTGAAAGCTTGTTCGCAAGTGAAATCGGCAGAGGCATCAGCTCGGCGGTTTCGCCGCAGGCATATCCGAACATCATGCCCTGATCTCCCGCGCCGTTGTCCTCAGCATACCGCCTATTTATTCCCAATGCAATATCAGGCGATTGACCGTGTATATCCAATTCAATTTTACAGTTGTCTGCGTCAAAGCCGCAGCCATGTTTTGTATAACCTATATCACGGATAACCGAGCGTGCGATTTTCTCGAAATCAGGCATATGTGTCGAAGTAATCTCGCCCATAATGTGTACCTTTTCGGTAACGGCAGTCACCTCGCAGGCGACGCGGGCTGTCAGGTCATGTTCTAATATATCATCGAGAACCGCATCGGCAATCTGATCGCACACCTTATCTGGGTGTCCGCGTGTCACCGATTCCGAAGTAAAGAAATGTTTCATATTAATCCTCCGAAATGATCAACTGCCATCATTGCTTTTTAATTTCATCGCATGTTTGGCATTCGCTGTATTTGCCATTGCATTTCCAAAGCTTCTCCGCAACGGGAGCCCATGCATTGGCCCGGTCGACGCACTTATCTGCGAAATCTTCGGCTTTTTCGGGAGCAACAGCATCTGTTGAAGTGACGCCGGTCTTATTTACTATCGCCGTCAGGCGGCCTGGATTGTCGAGCACGGGGCATGGACGAAGCATGTTATCGTTAAATGGTTGATTTTCGCGATATGCCATAAACAGCGGCTTTTTATAAGCCTCAAGCAGCGTGTCTGTACGAATGTTGGAATCTGCATAGTGTATGAAGGCGCAAGGCTCGATATCACCGTTTGCGTTTATATGCAGATAATCTCTGCCTCCGGCGATACAGCCTCCGACATATTCTCCATCGTTCCAGAAATCCATAGTGAATAAAGGCTTTTTATTCCGAAAATCTCTGATCCTGTGATACATAAATTCTCTTTGCTCTGCCGTTGCCATAAGCTCTGGAACAGCGTCGCGGCCGATCGGCATATATGTAAAAAACCATGCGAATTTTGCCCCCCAATTTATCATTGCGTCAAAGTATTCCTCGCTTCCGATTGATTCGGCGTTCTTAATTGTATAACAACAGGACACGCCGAAAAGCAGCTTATTGGATTTCAGTATAGACATTGCTTTCATAACCGCGGCAAAGGTTCCTTTACCGCGGCGGAAATCTGTTGCTTCCTCAAAGCCTTCAACGCTGATAGCCGGAGCGAAATTCTTCACACAGAGCATGTCGTCCGCGAATTTTTCATCGATCAGCGTGCCGTTTGTAAACGCGAGAAACCCGCATTCCGGATGTCTTTCACAGAGGGTTATGATATCTGCTTTTCTTACAAGCGGCTCTCCGCCGGAATAAATATAGAAATAACAGCCGAGTTCTTCGCCCTGCTTGATAATTCCGTCAAGTTCTTCAAGCGTAAGATTAAGCTTGTTTCCGTATTCTGCCGCCCAGCAGCCTGTACATTTGAGATTGCAGGCCGAGGTCGGATCTATCAGCATGGCCCACGGTATATTGCACTCGTGCTTTGCTTTGTTTTCCCTTTGAATTTTGCATCCGATGAACGAATTGTTCACTGCGATTGTTTCAAATGTCTTGCGTCTCACGCCCGAATCAATGTCTGACCACAAACTCAAAACAAGTTTACGCCAGTTATTGTCAGGCTTTTCAAAGACATTCGCAATCGCTTTTGATTGGTTGGCTATGGTGTTTTCGCCGTGATTGAATTGTTGGTCAAGCTTGACCAGGTCGTTAAGCAGCTTCGGAATGTTTTTCTCCGGATTTTTATCCATGTAGTCATACGCCTTCATGGCAGCAGCGTATTTTGCTTTATCCGTAAACCTCATTTTTATAATCCTAATCCTTTCTTGTTTATTGTTCTGTGTCAGTATATCCTCATGGCTTCTGTTACTCTACGGACATAATAAAGCCGCTGCCTGTTTTTTTGGCAGCGGCACGGATTTGTATATTTTTCAGACCATTTTTTAATTTTAACTGTTTTTCATACAGTGCGGGGTGTTTGTATGCTTTGCTTTGTTTTCAACAGAGCGGCTCTGATATCGCCCTCAAGGAGGATGCCCAGCCGTTCTATGAATGGTTCAGGATTGTCCTTCATTCCGTCCTGAAGCCATTTTGTAACAAGCCCGACAAGCGCGGCAGTATAAAAAGCCGATATCGCATTGATATCTTCTTTCGACGCGTCAAGCCCTTCGGCCTGCTTTTGTACAAATTGAGTCATATTGTTTTTTGTTACATCATATATATATTTTTCCAGTACATCGCGGTTCATGGAATTGTATATATGAAAGATTGCCTTTTTATTTTCAAGTGCGAAACCGGTTGCTTCAAAAAATCCCTCCTGCCATGTATTAAATTCCTTGTTGGCATTGATGATCTTTTGAGTTTCAGTTTTAAAAAGCTCGTCGATGAGCGCGTAAATATCACTATAATAATAATAAAAGGTATTGCGGTTTATTCCGCAACGCTCGACAATATCGGTAACGGTAATTTTATCGAACGGTTTTTCGTTCAGCAGCATTATAAATGTTTGTATGATCGCCTGTTTTGTAAACTGGGCCATTCGTTTCACCTCAAATATATAACTTCGACGATATCACTGATCTGACAACTGAAAAACGTGCAAAGCTTCATAAGGACTTCCATTGAAACAGGTTCGTTATGATTTAGTTTTTGAACAGTGCTCGGACTGAGCAAAGCGCGCAGGGCGTTTTTGCGCATATCACGGTCAATAAGCAGTTTCCATAGCTTTTTATAACTCAGCAGTACTTCACTGACTTCAGAATTGTATTCCAATTATAGTACGCCTCCGTCTGCAGATTAAATACCTGAATATATCTATATTATAATACATTTTATATGCGTTCGCAATACATATTAAATGAATTCAGACACATATACTGAAATGACTGTAAATTTAGGCAAGCAGACACATTTATGAAGTAAGACAAAAAAGGCAAGAGAAATAATCACTCCTGCCTTTTTGTATAATTATGTTATATTAAGAAGATTCAAGCTCTGCTCAATGCATTCAATAGCCTTTTCATATAGCATTGCGACTTTTTCGAGAAGCGGCGCAACCGATTTGCTTCTTTCCTCGTTTACTCCCCAGGGTGAATTCCATCCCAGATACGGCGCGCAGCTTTTAAAGACTTTCGCTTCTTCTTCCATATACTCCGCGGCTTTATTAAGCAATTGCTTCGCGGATTCCGGAAAATGGCATGAAATTTCACGTAAAAAGCCCGGAGCGGCCGAATGTACAGAACTGTATATATCGAAACAGTATGCATCTGCAAGATCCCTGTCTTTTCCTGAATTAGAATATGCCTCATGCCATTTTTTTAAGGCTTGAATTCCTTCATAGGAATACCAGCCCCCTTTTTCCGGCTCGTCATTAATGGTTCTTGCATGAGAAACGGCATCTGTCAAAGCGTTGATTTCGGCGCGCTTTGCGTCAAAATTCCCCGTTTTTTCTCCAATAAGCACAGCACCGAAAGCGGGGCATACTTCCACAGCCTTTTCTGCTCTGTCCCAGGATTCTGTGTGGTATTCTGCCGATTCCGGACCCCAATAAGAGCCTCTTCCGAAGAAGATTTTATTAATTTCATCATAGCCGCAGACAACATCCCATTCGGCGCTTGTCATTGCGTGCCATACGAGCGCGGGCTTTCCCGCGTCTATCTGCTGCCGTATCGCAGTTATCATATTATCAGTCAGCTTTTCTCCATCAGGTCCAAAGCAGGGATATTCACTGTATTCGTAGCCTAACAGTTTTATCAAGTCGGTTGACCACATCATCATGCAGCATGTCGGCCTGCTGGGACAGCCGGTGGCAATACGGAAAGCCGCCCCGGATATTCCCTGAATATACTCGGATGTATATGTTTCTCCGAGGTAATTCATTATCACGCGGACACCTTCAAATAACGGTTCCTTAACTCTGTATGTATCTACGTTTTCTAGAATTTTCATTATGAATTCTCCTGTTGATGTTTTACTGATTATTATAATGACATATAAAAACATCCGCAAACAAATTTAATTTCCCTTAAAATGCCTAACTAATTGAATCTGATCGTATTTTAACTCCCAAAATGTGGCTTGTATGTATTGACCTGCTGAATCCTGTCTGTTTTCACCGCAAGGGAAGACATCAAAAATTTTTTTCCACGATTTTGATTTTGCTGCTAATTGTTCATCCGGAGATAAGCTGTCGAACCACTTTGATTCAGTGTCAAACATCTGATCGCAGGTGGAGTTGCCATAATAATAATTGTTGAGAACATATAACCACATCACCTCGTCGCTGAGTAAAACGTCTGAATCCGGTATTTCAATTTCAATACAGACCTGATCTTCACTATAGCCTCGGAATTCCCTGCGGCGCAGATCCGGCTTTTTATGTTGCCAATCAACTGTGTGCCATGCCCATATAGGATACTTAACATATTCCGGTGGCGTCCCTATTTTCGAAATCATTTGTTCAATGAGCCAATCGTAAGCGGGAGAATATCCCCATTCCGTAATTAAATCCGATTTTGTTTGGTCACAGTGTATGATTTTTACAGTTTTCAGTTTTTCATACAGCGTTTTTGGCTGGATAGTCCATAAACGCATAGAATACCTCCATTACTATTTGAAAATCAGAGAGTAAAATATATCAATAACGAAAATTAAATATTTAAAAGGTTTAAAAATCATTTCTTATTAAACATGTGCCTTTTTATAGCGTCAAAGGTTTCATTGCTGATGTCATGCTCGATTTTACATGCGTCTTCGGCCGCCACATCCTTGTCGACTCCGAGCTTGATAAATGCTTCGGTAAGAAGGGTATGGCGTTCATATGTTTTTTTCGCGACTTCTTTTCCTTCTTCAGTCAAAGTCAGAAAGCCTTCGTTTTCAACCGTGACAAAGCCGCCCTCTTTCAATAGACCGATAGCGCGGCTTACACTCGGCTTTGAGTATCCCATATATTCGCCGACATCTATCGCACGGACAGAAGAGCTACGCTTTGACAATATCAATATTGTCTCAAGATACATTTCTCCCGATTCCTGGATATGCATTATAAAACCGCCTTCCTATAAAATCCTCAATTTATATTAACATAAAAATGCAAACATTTCAAGATTGAGATTTTTTTATTGAACATTTTGCGTAATGTCTTATCGAAAAGCTTATTATGCTATTGACATTGAATCATTTCTGTGCTATTATCATCGCAAATGCAAATGATTCGCATTTGAAAACGTTAAATCAGGAGATTATAATGAGTAAAAAAATATTTTATTCAATATTTGGATTATCGCTTGTCCTTTGTATGCTGTTTATTACCGGCTGCAACATAAAAAGCGGCAATGAGACACAGAAAACGGTTATCGCCGTTACTATTGTTCCGGAACAGACCTTTGTAAAAGCTGTTTGCGGTGATCTCGCGGAGGTAGTCACAATGGTTCCGCCCGGAAACAGTCCGGAGAATTTTGAACCTACCGCGGAGTTGATGGAGAAATTCGAAAAGGCAGCTCTGTATTTTTCAATCGGAGTGCCGACAGAGGCGGCAAACATTCTGCCAAAAGCGGGTAATAAAAAGGTAATTTCTCTTGCGGACAAGGTTGCGGAGGTTTATGCCGACAGAAAGTTCGAGTCCGGTGAAAGAGACCCTCATATATGGCTTTCACCTAAAAGAGTCATAGTTATGATCAAGACGATCTCAGATGAAATGAGCAAGCTTGATCCGGCTAACGCTGATACATATGAAAAAAACGCGCAGGCATATATCGAACAGCTTAACAGTGTTGACAAAGATATCAAAGAGGCGCTTGACGGCGTGCAGAGCAAAAAATTCATAGTATATCATCCCGCGTTTGGTTATCTTGCCGATGATTACGGACTTACAATGTACGCTCTCGAGGAAGAAGGGAAGGAAGCGACGGCTCAGCGTTTGCAGGAAATGATAGATACCGCGAAAGCTGAAAACATAAAAGTAATATTCTATCAGGAAGAAATAGACAGCAGCCAGTCGGAAGCGTTTGCAGAGGAGATAGGCGGGAAAACATTGAAGCTTGCGCCTTTAGCGGCTGATTACATAGAAAATATTAAAAGAATGGCCCAAACAATGTCCGAGGTTATGAAATGATAAACGCAGATACCAATAATCCTGCAGTTATAATTAAAGATTTATCAGTATATTACGGACAGACACCCGCGATCGCGGGCGTCTGTCTTGATGTTGCCGACGGCGAATATCTCGGGATTATCGGGCCTAACGGCGGAGGCAAATCGACACTTTTGAAGGCGATTCTCGGACTTGTCCCGGTAACATCCGGTACCGTGCGGATATACGGAAACAGTATCGGGAAAAGCAGAGCGTTGATTGGATATGTTCCTCAGTTTGCCGTGCTTGACAAAAAATTTCCGATTACTCTGTTTGAGGTTGTCCTCACAGGATGCCTGAAAAGGGGTCTGTCGCCATTTTACAGATATACGGCAAAGGACAGGGAAACGGCATACAGCTTACTTGAACGGGTCGGCATATCGAAACTCGCAAAACGCCAGATATCTGACTTGTCCGGCGGCGAATTTCAGAAAATGCTTATCGCAAGAGCGCTCGCCGTCAATCCGAGGCTTTTGCTCCTTGATGAACCGACGGCAAGCGTGGATGCCGTCTCGCGCGAGCAAATATACAATTTACTTGCGGAATTAAATAAAAGCATGACTATAGTGCTTGTTACTCATGACTTGCTGGCTATATCATCTCAGGTTCACAGATTGGCCTGCCTCAACAGGCAGCTTGTTTATCACGGCGAGCCGGAGCTTAGTCAAAGCGTCGTGAACAGCCTTTATGGCTGCCCGGTCGATCTGATCGCGCATGGAGTGCCCCACAGGGTGCTCAAGGAGCACAGGGAGGGAACTCATAATGATTAAGGCGCTTTTTGAATATCAGTTTTTACAGAACGCCCTTTATGCCGGAATTTTGGCCAGCGTCGTCTGTGGTATAATCGGTGTAATAATCGTCGAAAAAAAGCTTGTTATGATGAGCGGGGGAATAGCTCATACCTCATACGGCGGAGTTGGCTTGGGATATTTGCTGGGCTTTGAGCCGATCATCGGCGCTTTTTTGTTTTCTGTATGCGCCGCTTTGGGAATAGGATATATAAAAAGAAAAGGCGGCGCGCAGTCCGATGTCATAATCGGGTTATTCTGGTCGCTCGGTATGGCGCTCGGTATTCTGTTTATTGCCCTGATGCCAGGATATCCGCCGGATCTCAGCTCTTATCTTTTCGGGAACATTCTTTCTGTAACTAAATTTGATCTTTATTTGATGGTATGCCTTACTTTTGTTGTAATACTCGTAATAGTCATGTTGTTCAACGATTGGAAGGCCTATCTTTTTGACGAGGAATTCGCTTCGATAAAAGGAATTAAGACAGCCTTTTTGGAATATTTGCTGCTTGTTCTGATCGCGATGACGGTCGTCGTTTTGATCAGGGTGGTCGGGATCATTCTTGTGCTCGCTTTACTTACCGCGCCCGCCGCGACAGCCGGACTTTTAACCCCGAGCCTGAAAAAGAGAATGCTTTATTCTGTCCTGCTCGGATGTGTCTACTGCCTGGCCGGGCTTTGGATTTCATATGTAATAAATATACCGTCCGGAGCGGCGATAGTGGTTTTATCAGTCATAGGATATTTTATCTCTTATACAATTAATTTGTTGTTCGTAAATCACAGCAGAAAAAGCCGGGAAAAAAATTTTTGAAAGGTGATATAAATGGACAGGCCTGATTTTGCCAATAATCTGAAAATAAAAGGTTTGAAAAGCACAAGGCATCGTTTGGCTATACTTGAAATTCTTGAAAAAAGCAGCCAGCCTATCGCCGCCGAACAGCTTTTTCAGAAAATGAAAGAAATGAATATAACCGTGGATTTGTCTACGGTTTACAGAACTCTCGACACATTATGCGATAAAAGCCTTGTAAAAAAGATAAATATAGACAGTGACAGCAGAGCGTTGTATGAATATAACCGCATGCTGCACACGCATTATCTGGTATGCCTCGGCTGTAAAAAAATAACGGCAATAAAGGGTTGTCCGCTGGAGGATTATGAAAAAAACCTGGCTATAGAGACTGATTATACTATTGCGGGACATAAGCTGGATATTTACGGATATTGCCCGAAATGCCGGAATGCGCGGTCTGCGGGAGGATCGGTCAAATGAAGGCATCATCAAATAATAATTTCCCTGATGATATACCACTCGAAAAAAAATCAGGCGCTTCAGGTATATTTACAGGCATAGTGCTTTTTCTTACAGTGGGATATCTGCTGTTTTATGTCCTTCGCGCAATGGATCTGATCAAAATAGATATGGAAAAAGTCGAAACCTTTAATACCATTTTTATCAGTATACTGATGCAGGCGTTTCCTTTTATGCTGATAGGCGTTCTGGTTTCATCCATAATGCATGTTTTTATACCGGATGAATGGATAGTTAAAATTTTTCCGACAAAACATGGCCTAGGGTTTCTCACGGCGATGTTTGCCGGCCTTTTCTTTCCCGTATGCGAATGCGCCATAGTCCCGGTTATGGCAAGGCTTGTCAAAAAGGGCGTGGCAATGCCTATCGCGATAACCTTTATGCTTTCCGCGCCGATCATCAATCCCATTGTCATTGTATCCACATTGTATGCATTCCCGGGAAGACCGGATATTATGTTTAAACGAGTAGGCTTCGGTTTGCTCATCGCACTGCTTGTCGGCATCGGCATGTCGCTGTTCATGAAAAACAGCAGCGAATTTATTGACAGCGGCTCAGAGCATTGTGACTGTGATAAAAAAAGCAAAAATAAAAATAAGCCTGCCGGGAAAAAAGTAAAGCAAGCCGAGCCGCATCAATGCTCCTGCTGCTCACACGAACATAACAAGGACGAGCATATCCGAAAAGGATTCATACATAGATTGAAGGATCTATTTCTGCATGCCGGCGATGAATTTTTTAATGTCGGAAAATATCTTATCATAGGGGCATGTATAACAAGCCTGATTCAGATATTAATTCCGAAAGAAGCGTTTACCGATCTGAATGCGCAAAGCTGGCTTTCTCTTCTCATCATGATGACAATGGCGTTTCTTTTCTCCGCCTGTTCTACCTCGGACGCTTTTATCGCGAGGAGCTTTATGAACAGATTCACCTTAGGTGCGATAATGGGATTCATGGTATTCGGTCCTATGATGGATATCAAGAATCTGCTGATGCTTTTATCAAGCTTCAAAAAAGGCTTTGTCATAAAGCTTACATTGATGATCTTTATTCTCAATTTTATTGTGCTGAACTTACTGACTATCTTAATAATTTAAGTGAGGAGAGCAATGAAAACGACAACTGAAAGCTGTTTTAATTTAAATACAGCTCTAAAAAGCATTCTGCTGCTCGGATTTGCATCGTTTTTTCTTTATACCATTTTCAGCGGCTCGGTAAATATGTATGTGCATCCGAGAAATATTCCGATTATTATTTTTGCGTCCGCTGTAATGATCATTATCGCGTTTTTGATGCTCGGCGGATTATTTACAATATCTGGGAAAAAAATAAGATCCTGGTCATTGCTGTTTTACATAATACCGCTTATCATGGCGTTTGCTTTGCCTGCCAAAGCCTTCAGCTCAAATGACGGATCGTTGGGAAGCGTCGAATTTTCCGGCATTGACAGCAAAGCCGACAGCACGCCGTCTCAGAAAACCGGTCAGGCAGCTGACAGCGGATCTTCTTCTGATCCGGGCTCCTCAGATAACGTTTCCGGCGGCGCCAAGGACAGTGGCTTGCAAATACAGGACGGCGTCATAAAGGTGACCGATAGCAATTTTTATCAATGCGTCAATGAAATTTATAGCAATATAGATAAATATATAGGAATGAAGATCGAATGCGTCGGTATGGTTTTCAAAAGCGATCAATATACAAATGAAGAATTTGCGGCCGCGAGATTGATGATGGTTTGCTGCGCGGCTGATATGGTTCCGGTCGGATTTATGTGCAGTTATGCGCAGGCATCCGAGCTTAAGACGGATTCATGGAAAAAAGTAACCGGTATAATAGATCAAAAGCAATGTGACGGCAATATAGTACCGTATGTCAAGGTTTTAACCGTGGAAGACGCGGAAAAACCTGATAATGAATATATATATCCGTATTAAACATCTTTTTAAAAGAAAGCTTTTATAAGAATATATATACTCTAAAATACAGAAAGGAACATTAATATGATAACATTCGGACCCGTTCCGTCAAGAAGGCTCGGACAGAGTCTCGGAATTAATAATATTCCGCCAAAAGTATGTCCGTATTCCTGTGTTTACTGCCAGATAGGCAGAACAAACAGAATGCAAATAAGGAGAGAGGCTTTTTACGAGCCTGAAAAGATATTCTCCGAAGTGAAAACCAAGGTAAATCAAATCAGGGAAAACGGGGAATGTTTGGATTATCTTTCATTTGTTCCGGACGGTGAACCGACTGTTGATATAAATCTGGGCGTTGAGCTTGATTTATTGAAAAGCCTGAATGTTAAAACAGCGGTAATTACCAATGCGTCCATTTTATGGATGGACGAGGTAAAAGCTGACCTCTTAAAAGCGGACTGGGTATCCGTGAAAGTAGACGCCGCCGACGAGGAGGCCTGGCGTTTGATCGACAGACCGCATGGCAGCCTGAGCCTTCAAAAGATACTCGACAGTATGATCGAATTTGCCAAACAATATAAAGGAACACTTGTAACCGAGACCATGCTTGTGTCGGGGTATAACGACGGCACCCGCAATCTTGAAAGCATAGCGAAGCAAATTGCTGAAATAAACCCTAAAAAATCATATATACTCGTTCCTACAAGGCCTCCGGCTGAAAGTAATATACGCAGGGCGACAAGTGAAAAGCTAATCGAAGCCGCGGGTTTAATAAACAATGCTTCCGGCGTAAGCGTTGAATGCATCACTCAAGACGACGATGAACAGGGCTTTTTCTTCACAGATAATGTCGCGGACGACTTATTAAGCATTACCTCTGTTCATCCCGTAAGAGAAGATATCATCATGCATTATATAAGAATAAAGAATGCTGATGTCTCAATATTAAATGAGCTTATTTCTCAGAAAAAAATATGCGAATACACATATGAAGGCAAAATATTCTATAGAAAAGTGTTATAATACAATAGATAGGTGACAAAAAAGCAGAAAACGAATTCGAATATAGTATGGTGTTCAGTTAAATATATTGATTTGAACTATAACACAATTAATATGGACGTACAGCCATTTGTGGAATCCCCATTCAATGTTATATATTAAGCCCTAACTTTCAACAAATTAAGTAATATGTAAATCAAGAGAAGTCAGCAATTTAATGGTTTTGCCGGAAATTTCGGAAGTAAGCCATGAGTTGTTGACTTTTACTTTGTGAATATACTTAAGGTGGAAGATGAAATCTGAAATTGAATATGTTGATAATTGATTGCCGGAACGCAGAAGGTTGTAAATGAGAAAAGCCAGCATAAGTGAAATGTGATTGATAAAAGCCCATGCCTCAACAGCGTATTTATCTTGCAGGTAAACAACATCAAGCTCGAGCAAGTTTTTCAAGAAGTCGAAGCTTTGCTCAATTTCTCCTCTGCTCTTGTACAGGCAATACAGCTTTTCGGCGTTTTCATCAAGATTTGTCCGAAAAATTATCGTGCCGAAATCATATTGCTTTTCAAGAAATCCCTCACGGGTATAGTCATCATAATTGGATTCTATACGACGTATATAGTCCTTTTCTTCCTCGTTCTTCAGATCGTTGTCAAGATAAACAAGCAGCTTTTTGCCGTCGACCTCGTATGAATAGTACCAAATAACCCTTCCATTGAACATAAAATATCCATCGAAAGCATCCTTGCTACCGGTTTTCAGCTTGTCACGTATGAAAAGACCGTTGTTCCTCTTCAATGGCACTATATATTTCAACTTGCTAGCTTCAAGCATCTCAAAATTTGCTTCCGAACCGAAGCCCTTGTCGGCTATTACAACCATATCAGATATTCCCGATTCATTGACAGCCTGACCAAATGAAGTTACATCCCTGATGTTTCCGGGGACAATGCGATAATATACCGGGAG